>JACCTF010000553.1 GCA_013812565.1 Pyrinomonadaceae bacterium
CGCGACCGCATCTACGGCGAAGTCGAATGGGCCGGGCAGCGGTTCCTGATAGTAGACACGGGCGGCATTGTGCCGGATGACGAAGCCGTAATTCCAGTTAACATTTTGAGGCAGGCAGAAGCCGCAATCAGCGAAGCTGCGGCTTTGGTGTGGGTCGTTGATACACGCGCGGGAGTGGTTTCGCTCGATGAAGAACTGGCCGCACTGTTGCGTGCGACAGGCAAGCATGTCTTGGTCGCGGCAAACAAGGTGGACACGGCGCGGCTCGAACCGGAAGCCAATGAGTTTCATCGGTTCGGTTTCGCCGGAGTTGTTCCCGTATCAGCCGAGGGGGGAGACGGCACCGGCGAGTTGCTCGATGCGCTTGTCGAACATCTCAGGGCGAATGCTTCACAGGAGAAGGTAAACGCCGAAGGGATGGAAGGAGAAGCTGCACCGCGCGAAGTGCGTCTGGCGATTGTCGGTCGTCCGAACGTCGGCAAGTCCTCTCTATTGAATCGCCTGCTCGGTCAAGAGCGCATGATCGTTTCGCCGATCCCCGGCACAACGCGCGATGCGATTGATACGCTGATTGAGCGGGAGGGAAACAGGTTTCGCTTGATTGACACCGCAGGAATTCGGCGCAAAGGCAAAACCACGGAGATGACGGAGAAGCTCTCTGTCATGATGGCTCGGCGCAGTTTGGAACGCGCCGCGGTCGCCATCATTGTTGTTGACGCGCTGGAAGGGCCGGTGGCGGTTGACGCACATATCGCCGGTTATGCGGTTGACGCGGGCTGCTCAATCATCATCGCGGTAAACAAGTGGGACGCACTGGAGAATAAACTGACAGGGACCGCCGCCGAGTTTGAACGACGCTTACGCGATCAAATGAAGTTTCTTGATTGGGCTCCGGTCATCACCGTCTCAGCCTTGGCCGGGCAGCGCGTCGAGAAAATCCTGCCGCTTGCCGTGCGCGCCAATGAAGCACGTAACCTGCGCATTCCAACTTCGCAGTTGAATGACTTCTTCGAGCGTGTCGTTGCTCCGAGTGATCGAAGCGCCCCGACACGCGGCGGGCGCTCGCGTGTGCACGTGCAGTACGTAACGCAGACGGGAGTTCGCCCGCCGACGTTTGTCGCTTTTACGGCGGGCGGTAAGCCGGGTCTGCATTTCTCTTACGAACGCCGTTTGCACAACCTCATGCGCCAGGAGTTTGAATTCTTCGCAACGCCGCTGCGTATCATCGAGCGTCATCGCAGCGAACGCAAAAAGAAGAAATAGCGCAACGGGTCGTGTCTCTCTAAACAATTCAAAAGTAACAAGTGACAAGTAAACAGTGACAAGAAAGATATAGAAGGCAGTAAACAGTGAGCAGTAGAACAGGATGGTCTGCTTTCTGACTTGTGCTTTCTTACTTGTTACTCGTCACAGTTTACTTGTCACTCATGAATAAATGAACGAATCAGCCATCCGGTTCGAAGTAACAGCGCAAGATGGGACGGCCCGCGCCGGAGTGCTCGAGACGCGTCACGGGACAATCGAGACGCCGGTTTTCATGCCCGTCGGCACACTCGGCACAGTGAAGGGCGTGCGCTTTGAGGCGCTTGAATCGGCGGAGCTTGATGCACGAATCATTCTCGGCAACACGTATCACCTGCTACTACGGCCGGGTGTGGAAATTATTAGAAGTTGCGGCGGGCTGCATCGCTTTATCAGTTGGCCGAGGGCACTGCTGACGGACTCCGGCGGTTTTCAAGTGTGGAGCTTGGGGGCGCTACGGCGGATCGCGGAAGAGGGCGTCGAGTTTCGCTCGCACATCGACGGCACTCTACATTTCCTTTCGCCCGAAGTGTCGATGGAAGTGCAGGCGACGCTCGGCTCAGACATCGTGATGGTCTTTGATGAATGTGCGCCGGGCCAAGCTGCGCACGAGGAATCCCAACGAAGCATGGAGCGAACTGCGCGCTGGGCGGCGCGTTCACGCGCACGGTTCGATGAACTACAGCGGCAAGGCATGGATACAGGGGGCACCGCCGAGCGCGTCGGTGTCAGCGGAGCGCAGGCATTGTTTGGCATTGTGCAGGGCGCAACGCATCTCGATCTGCGCCGAGAAAGTCTTGAGCGCACCGTGGAGATTGGATTTGATGGCTACGCTCTCGGCGGTTTAAGCGTCGGCGAAGAAGATCATGTGATGTACGACGTAGTTGAAGATACAGCGCCGCTAATGCCCCGCGATCAACCGCGTTACTTAATGGGCGTCGGCACACCAGAGAACCTTCTTGAAGCCGTCGCGCGCGGAATAGATATGTTCGACTGCGTGATACCGACGCGCAGCGGAAGAACCGGACAAGCATGGACCTCGCGCGGCAAGTTGAACATTAAGAACGCACGGTGGGCGCGCGATTCACGCCCGCTTGACGAGAGTTGCGAATGCTCGGTCTGCCGTCGCCACTCGCGCGCATACCTCAGACATCTATACATAACCGGCGAGATGCTTGCGAGCGTACTCCTTACACATCACAATTTGGCCTTCTTCCTTGACACTATGAAGCGTGTCAGGCAATCTATCCGATCCGGTGACTTCGCTAGATTTCAGCAAGCGTTTCTTGAACAAATCAGCTTTGGCAGTGAGTAGAAAGACTCACGAAAAGACAACAAACAAGGATGAAGAATGAAGTGAAGAAGCAAAGCTCTTTGTCTTAATTCATCCTTCATCCCTCTGCCTTTACCCTTTTCTTTTAAGTCTCGTCGAGGGCGACTATAAATCTTGAATCATATGAGCGAACTTGCATTCTTGTTTCAAACTCCCGGCGGTGGCATCGGCGGCATGCTCATCTCAATGCTCCCGCTGTTTTTGATCTTCGGCGTTTTTTACATGTTAATTATCGTGCCGCAGCGCAAGCGACAGCGAGAGCTTCAAGAGACGGTCGCGAACCTTAAAGCGGGCGACCGCGTCGTGACCACCGGCGGCATCATCGCGACCGTGACGGCAGTGCGTGACGGATCGCTGCTTGTCAGAAGCGCTGACAAATCTATTCTCGAAATTTCGCGTTCGTCCGTCGCCGGTTTGCACGGCCTTGAAGAGAAGAAGTAGTAGTAAATCAGATATTTCGGCCGACCTCGTGCACTCTCTTTCAACTTACGATCTATCTCCGTATGAAAAAGAATATTCTACAACGCCTTATCATCATTGCGCTTGTTACGCTTGCTTCCCTGTACGTTGTCTTCTGGCCGCGTCATCGTGTAACGGCGAAGGACTTTACCTATCAAGGCATCAACGACACGCTTCGGGAAAACATTCGCCTCGGCCTTGATCTGCGCGGCGGCTCGCATCTCGTCATGCGGGTTCAAACCGAAGATTACTTAAAGACACTAACTGAAAACACTGCTCTCGGCGTGCAGGGCGCAGCCAAGGACGCTAATCAAACCGTTAAAGAAGTACGTCCAGAAGTGTCGAACGGCGAATACCGTATTGTGCTTGTGGCCGGCGACGGTGTGAATGGCACAGAACTGCGCGACAATGTGCAGCGGCAAGTTGATTTGAGCAATTGGATTAATTCGATCTCAAGTAACACCATTACATGGACTCTGCCGCAGGCTGCACAGCGCCTCTTGAGCGATCAAGCGGTTAACCAGGCCATACGTATTATTGACAGCCGAATTGATGCCGTCGGGGTCGCCGAGAAAACGTTGCAGACGCACGGCCCGCAAGGATCACATCAGATTCTGTTGCAGATGCCGGGTGTGGATGATCCTGAGCGAATCAAGAAGTTGATTCAAGCCGAATCGAGACTTCAGCTTGTGCATGTCGTCAGCCCGCCAAGCCCGCAACCGGTGCAGACTTATGCCACCGAACAGGAAGCCATCCAATCGGTTGGCGGAACTCTTCCACCAAACCGCCTGGTGCTGCCATACGCCGAACGCGATGAGCTGACCGCAGTCGAAGAAGATAATCAGCCGAGCGAGCGACCCAGACGCTATGTCGTTGTGGAAAGACCGGCAGTGATCGAAGGCAGCGAACTGCGCAGCGCCGAGGCCGTGTCGCAAACAGGCGTTGGTGATAGTTACCAAATCTCCTTTGCCCTGAAACCAGGCGGCGCACAGAAGTTTGGAAGTTGGACGGCCGCGAACATCAACCAGTACATGGGCGTGGTGTTGAACGACGAAGTTAAATCCGTGGCTTTCATCAAATCGCAGATCACTGATCAAGGCCAGATCGATGGACGCTTTACCAAAGAGTCGGCTGAGGATTTGGCTTTGACCTTGCGCTCGGGAGCACTGCCTGCATCGCTCGTCTACCTGGAGGAGAGAACTGTCGGACCGAGCCTCGGCGCGGATTCAATTCGCTCGGGCGTACGCGCGTCTATTGCCGGGCTTCTCTTTGTGATTGTCTTTATGGTCATCTACTACCGTGGGTCAGGCGTCAACGCGGTTATCGCTTTGCTTCTCAATGTGATGATTACGCTGGCGGGGCTGGTCTTCTTCAATGCCACGCTGACCTTGCCGGGCATCGCCGGTTTGATCCTCGGTCTCGGCATGGCGGTTGACTCTAACGTGCTTATATTTGAGCGCATACGCGAAGAATTGCGCACCGGAAAGACCGTCCTCTCAGCCGTGGATCAAGGGTTTGACCGCGCCTTTGTGACGATTATTGATACGCACGTAACAACGATTGTGTCATCACTCTTTCTCTTTATCTTCGGCACAGGACCGATTCGTGGGTTCGCCGTAACGCTGGTGCTCGGTCTGCTCGCCAATCTCTTTTCAGCCGTCTACGTCTCGCGCACAATCTTCATTTGGTTATTGAATCGCAAGGGAAGGCGCGTCGAGTCGCTCAGTATTTAACTGCAGTGAAAAGTGATAAGTAAACAGTGACTACATAAAGCGCTGTTCTTACTCGTCACTCATCACTCATCACTCATCACTATTACTGGGTTGTTATGTTTGAAATCTTAAAAGATGTCCGTATTGACTGGCTCGCGAAGCGCCGCCTTTTCATCTCGATTTCGGTGTTGCTCTTGCTCGCCGGTTTAGCCTCAGCTGTTGGGCGGCAACTGTTGCCAGGCGGTAGCGACGCTTTCAATCTCGGTGTGGATTTTAAGGGCGGCACGGTGATAACCGCTAAATTCAAGCAGCGCCCGACAACGGAGGTCATTAGTGATACCCTCGCCCGCGCGGGAGTGCGCGATGCGGTTGTTCAATATGTAGTTAACAAGCCGGATGAAGTGCTGATTAGATTGCCACAACAAAGCTCTGGTGAGGCGGGCGCGGTAGCGGCAGAGCAGGGACAGATAGACTTGGTTGGGCGCGACCGAGTAGGACAAGCGCTTGCCACGTTTGGCGAGCAGGGTGGCGCAGAGCTCGTCGGCACCGATGCCGTCGGGCCGGTAGCCGGACGCGCCCTGCGTAATCAAGCCATTGCGGTGACGCTGCTGGCCCTGGTCGGTGTGTTGCTCTACATCGCGAGTCGCTTCGAATGGACGTATGGCGCGGCTGCGGTTATCACCGTCTTTCACGATGTGTTGGTGACGCTCGGCTTCTTTTCGGTTTTTCAGTGGGAGGTCGATCTGACAGTGGTCGCAGCGCTATTGACGCTGGTCGGCTTCTCCGTCAACGACACAATTGTCACCTTCGACCGGATACGGGAAAACCTGCGGCTTCACCGTCGTGATTCGCTCTACAACATTACTAATGAAGCGATCAATCAGACGCTTTCACGCACCGTGATAACGGGAGGATTAGTGCTTCTGTCGGTGCTTGCCATGGTGTTGTTCGGCGGTCGGGTGCTACGCGGTTTCTCGCTTGCTCTGTTGATCGGCATCATCGTCGGTACATACTCAACAATTGCAATTGCCAGTCCTATCATGGTGTGGTGGCAGCAGCGCTTGCAGCGATCCGGTACGCCGGGCGCGCCTACTACCGAAAGACAAATGCGACCTGGCAGGGGAAGCGTAAAAAGGCGCGCGACAGCGCAGCGTGAGCCGCAAAGCGCGTCGCGCCCGTAGATATACC
>JACCTF010000641.1 GCA_013812565.1 Pyrinomonadaceae bacterium
ATCGAATCGAGGCGGCTCTCCTTCCGCACGCTGGACGTGGAACAGATCGGGCACGTTTACGAAGGCTTGCTCGATCACACGGCCTTGCGCGCGGACGCGCCGGTCTTGGGTCTCGTGGGTGCGAAATAGGCTATTTCTGCCCATCCCCTCGAAAAGGTAAAAGTAAGCGGTCTCTAGCATCGTTAGAGGGGGTGAACCTGGTCTGTTTGCAGGCACGGCGGGCGGAAAGTCAGGTTGTTGGTAGACCTCTGGCGCAGCACTTCTTGAACTTTTGTCCGCTCCCACACGGGCACGGCTCATTCCGCCCGATCTTCGGCCTCTTGCCGGTCACTTGTGCAGAGGATGTGCTCTGAAGGTTTGCTAGCTTCGGCAGCTCACTGAGTGGCAGGCCATCGTCACCGAATGTGGCGATGCTCTTTCGTCGTAGAACATTGGGCAGCACTTCAAGCGTGTGCTGGATTGCCGGGGAGCTCATTTCGGCCTGTCGGCGCATCTCCCTGCCTTCATCCACTCGTCCCGTTGCTTCATAGAGATCCGCGAGCCGTTCGGCGAGATCCTGGAAGTCCCTCACTCCGGCGATGGAAAGGCCCTCCTGCAGAAGATCTTCGGCTTTATGCAAGTTACGTAATTCCGTGCGGGTAAATCGGTAGCAATCCGACCAGCCGATCCAACCCCATCCCCACTGCGGATCGGTAAGCAGCCACGCGTGATAGAGCCCGTCCGCCTTGCCAGCTTCGCCCAGTTCGAAATAGGACTCGGCCAGTGCGCGCCGCCAGTTCTCCGTCATAAACTCGTCATCCGCTTCAAACCTCCTCAGTCCCTCTTCGCATACCGTGATCCGGGCAGTGAGAAATTGCCGATCTTTAAGGCCCGCATTCCACAGTTCGATTTCCAGATTCTGAATCCAATTGAATAGAGACTGGGTCCCCAAAAACCGATCGTCGAATTCGCCGATCGACTGAAAGCCTGCTTTGTCGAAGAGGTGCAGCACGGTATTCCACCCATCCAGCCAGATGCGGCAAGCAGCCTCGACATTCCCGGAAGCTTCCAATTCATAACCGGCCTGCATTTTGTCATCCAGCATCTCGAAGGAAGGTTTGTCCGGGAACCACCGTTGCCACAAGGCATCCAGACAAACCCAGATCCAATCGCCTTCCAGTTGTTCCTGGCGAGTTTCAAAAGCGCACTTGGCAATTAGTGGTCTGGCAATTTCCTCGGCGGAGAGGGACTCATGGCAAAGGCGTCCAAACGATGACCGGTCCAAGTCGATGCCGAAGGAGTGCAACCTGGCAAGTAGTTCCTCATCGGTGAGACGTTTAGCAGGCGAACGCAGCGGCCGTCCGGCGACTTGCTTGCGGAACTTCGCGTCGGACGCCATCCTTCTCTCAACGATTCTGTTCATCGCAACCTAAGAGATCATCTTTTACCGTTTGCCCAACGCCTCGAAGCTCGACCAACGAATGTGTTACTGCCAGCCGCAAAGTAATACCCGACATCAGACCTCAATGGACTTTACTGCTTCCTGATAAGCCTGCTCGACATTCTTCAATGAGAGATGCTGATAGAGTTCCAAACTCTTTTTACTCTCATGCCCGGAAATCAATTGAATCTGGCTGTCGGAAAGCCCCTTCGCGGTAAGGTAGGTGATCATCTGATGTCGAAACAGGTGAGGGTGAACGGGCTGGATAATGCCGGCCTCCTCACGATACTGCTTGACGATCTGTTGGATGCGCCTCGTCGTGAAAGCAGTGTAGCGCGTCGTTTCAAACAGATAACGGTTCTTCGGGTTAACCCGCAGATGGCTTTGCAGCACCAAGCGAAAGCTTTTGGGGAACAAGATGTAGCGGTCTTTACGACCTTTCCCTTCCGCGATAAAGATTTTACATTGGTCAAAGTCAACTTCTTCGACCTTAATCGAGACCATCTCGCTCACTCGCACCGCTGTAAAGAAAAGCAGTTTGAGCATGATTTCATGCTGAAGGTCGCCACACTCTTGAATCACACGAAAGAACTTTTTCAGTTCAGTCTCCGGCAAAAGCTGGGGTAGCTTCCTTTCGCGTTTGGATTTTCGCAGTCCCAACTTTCGGCGCGCTTGCTGACAAACATAGATGAAGTCATCATAGCCAAGCCGCTCTTTGCGTGCGATGCGGGCAAACTCAGCAATGACCTGCGATTTCGCTTTTCCATTTGGTGATACGAAATCACGGCGTTGTTGATGCCCTTTAGCTATCAGTTTTGCCTTTTGCCGCTTCATTTATTTCGTCTTTCCTCGATTCTGCGAAATGCTATAAGATCAGTTCCGCTTTCGCAACTCCTGTCCTTTTGCCAGGGGTATCGCCATGACGTCTCTGGGGAAACCGAGGGGCCGGTTGAGTACTGGACTTTAATGGACTTTAATGCCGCCGAACTTCAATCGTTGGGAAATAAGATTCTCGCCAACATATGCGCCGCTTGTTGATTCTGACCGTCCGGGAAATCGACGATCTTTACGGCTTGCCGCGCTTCACCAATGAAGACCGACGTCTCTATTTCGACTTGAGCCCGGTTGAGCGCGAGGCGGTCGACGCCATTCACACTACCTCAGCCGCTGTCCATTTAACACTTCAGCTCGGCTACTTCAAAGCGAAGCGACGGTTCTTTGTTTATGATCGAGAGACGGTGCTCGACGACCTGCGCTATATCCTCCAGCAATATTTCCCGGAAAGAGATTTGGCGTCCATCAAAGCACTCTCCAAACCCACCCGCCTCGAACAACAGCAAATCATCCTCAAACTGTTCGACTATCGACTGTGCGATAGCGCCACCAAAGAAGAACTGGAGCAGAGGGCGCAACGGATCGCTAGGCTGTCGACGCAGCCGATCTACATTTTGCGCGAGACGCTGCAGCATCTGACCAATCAACGCGTCGTCGCTCCGAGGTATACCTTTCTGCAGGACATGGTCGGTCGTGTCGTAACAGCCGAACGCAAACGCATCACTCAGCTGCTTGGCCAGGCGTTAACTCCGGCGGTCGACAAGCAGTTGGAAGCGTTGCTTCAAGCCGACGAAAACATGTACCGGATCAGCGCGCTCAAGCGCGAGCCGAAAGACTTCAGCTACAAGGAGCTGCGGCGGGAAGTAGAACGTCGCAAGTTCTTTCAGCCGCTGTACGAGTTTGCCCAAACCTTCCTCATCACGACCGGCCTGTCCAACGAGAGCGTGAAATACTACGCCTCGCTGGTCCAGTTCTACACCGTCTACAAACTGCAGCGCATGTCAGCGGCAATCACCCGCTTGTACCTGCTCTGTTTCGCCTCTCATCGCTTTCGCCAGATCAACGACAACCTAACCGAGGCCTTTATCCATCTGGTCGATCACTACAAGCAAGAGGCCAAGCTTGCAGCACAGGACGCGATGCATGTGGCGATGGCCAAAGCGAGTGAGCACCTCCAAGCAGCCGGTCAAGTGCTGAATCTGTTCGTCGACCCTTCGATACCGGGAGAGGCCCCGTTCGCCATCGTGAAAGAGAAGGCGTTCTCGATGCTCGACCCAGAGCGTTTTACGCTCGTGTCAGACTACATGCGCAACATCGAATTCGACAAGACCGCTTTCGAGTGGTCTTGTTACACCAGGCTTTCACCGACCTTCAAGCGTAATCTGCGGCATTTGTTCTCTGACCTTGACTTCGCCGGCCGCGTGGAGGATGCGCCGCTGTTGGATGCGGTCGCGTTCCTCCAGGACCTCCTGCGTCAAGGCAAGTCGCCGCGGCAGACTAAGCCGTCGAGCTTTCCCACCGCCGTCATTGCGAAGGGCTTACATCGCTACCTATTCACCGCGGAGGGGAAAAGCGAAGACAAGCACCTGGCAGTGGACCGCTATGAGTTTCTGGTCTATCGCCTGCTGCGCAATGCACTGGAGGCGGGCGATGTGTACGTCCATAACAGTACCGAGTTTCGCCGTTTCGAGGACGACTTGATCAGCGACGCGCGCTGGCAGAACAAGGACGCGGTGTTACGCGAGATCGGCGCGCCAATCCTGCTGGCGCCGATCCAAGAGACACTCGCGGCCTTTCGCGAAACCCTGGAAGCAAAGTTCAAGACGGTTAATCAGCGCATTGACGACGGTAGAAATAAACACCTCAAGGTGACCGGTGTCGCCGAGAAACGGCGCTGGACGCTAGTCTCGCCGAGCGAGGAGGAACCGGTCAACAACCCGTTCTTCAGCCAGTTGCCAGGCATCGACATTGCCGATCTGCTGTGGTTCGTCGCCCGAAGGACTGCTTTCCTTCGGGCCTTCACCCACGTCTTGGAGCGCTACGTCAAGCACGAGTCCAATCCACTGGAGATCCTCGCTTGCATTGTCGCCATGGGAACCAACATGGGGTTGTGGAAAATGGCGGAAGTTGCGAGCCTCAGCCACCCGGCACTGCTGACCACGGCGCGCAATTATCTACGGCTGGAAACCCTGCACGCGGCTAACGACGCCATCTGCAATGCCATCGCTCAACTGCCGGTCTTCCACGAGTACGACATCCAGGATGAAATGCATTCGAGCAGCGACGGTCAGCGCATCGAAACGCAAATCCATACGATCAACGCCCGGCACTCGACCAAGTATTTCGGTCTCAAGAAAGGAGTCAGTGCCTACACGCTGGTGGCCAATCACGTGCCGGTCAACGCCAAGGTCATCGGCGCCCATGAGCATGAGAGCCATTACGTGTTCGATATACTCTACAACAACACCACCGACATCAAGCCGGAACGGCATTCGACCGACACGCATGGCACCAACCAGGTCAACTTTTGGATCCTGCACGTCTTCGGCTACTGCTTCGCGCCGCGTTATCGCGATCTGCACAAGAGGATCGATACCCTGGTCGGGTTCAAACATCCAACCAACTATGCTGATGCGCTTATCAAGCCGTCGCGCAAGGTATTCGACACGCTCATCTGCAAGGAGTGGCCGAACATCCAGCGCATCATGGCCTCGCTCGCGCAGAAGGAGGTGTCGCAAGCGACCATCGTGCGCAAGCTCAGTAGCTATGGTCGACAGAATCAGACCAAGAAGGCCTTGTGGGAGCTGGAGAATATCTGCCGGACGCTTTATATCCTCGATTTCATCGACGATGTGGTATTGCGGCAGAGCGTCCAAAAGGCCCTCAATCGCGGAGAAGCTTATCACCGGTTTCGGCGCGCAATCGCCTACGTCAATTCCGGCAAGTTTCGCGTGAAAACTGAAGCGGAGCAGCAGATCTGGAACGAATGCTCGCGGCTCATCGCCAATGCAGTCATCTACTACAACACTCTGCTGTTGTCGCGGGTGTACGAACGAAAACAGGCCGATGACGACCAGGCAGCGATGAACGTCATCAAAGGCGTTTCACCAATTGCCTGGCAGCACGTCAATCTGTTTGGGACGTTCGAGTTTAACCAAGCAGCGTCGGAAATTGATATCGATGCGTTAGCGGCTCGCTATAACGATCCGGTGTGCTGGAGCAAAGCCTTGCAGGAAGAAGCGGAAGACATCTAAACAATCTTTGCGATCCTAATTTTACCTTTTCGAGGGGATGGGCAAAAATAGCCTGGTTGTCCCCGCGGCGGCGGCGATGGGGGCTTGCCGCGCGTCGCCGGGCGTGGGGCGTAACCCTGGGCCTAACCTCGCGCTGCAGCGGACCCCGGC
>JACCTF010000670.1 GCA_013812565.1 Pyrinomonadaceae bacterium
TTACAGGACTTACTAGGCCGCAAAGTAGATGTGGTAACTGAGAAGGGCCTGCGCACCCGGATACGCGACCGCGTGCTGCGTGAAGCAGTACCGCTATGAGAGATGACCGCGAACGATTGCTGGATATTCAAGAAGCTATTCAGCGAATTGAGAAGCATACTGCAAGCGGCCGCGAGGCTTTTGAGGGTGATGAACTAATTCAAACTTGGGTTGTGCATCACCTCCAGATTATCGGCGAAGCGGCTCGTTATATCTCGTCAAGTCTGAAGTTGCGACACGCGCAAGTGCCTTGGTCGCAGATTACAGGGATGCGCAACATTCTGGTTCACAACTACTTCGGCATTGATGTGGAAGTAGTGTGGTTGGTGGTGGAGCGTGACCTGCAAAATCTTGGACGACAGGTTGAAGCGATCTTGAAAGATTTAGACGCATGATCCGGTAGGTTTCCCTCTGCCGGAAAGCGACAAAGAGGTGCGCAATGAGGCGAGTAATAATTACTGCTGTTCTTGGGATCGCGGTGTCATTGTTCGCGGCGAGTTATACGCAACAAGTCGCAGCACAGCAAGTACGATACTCGCTCAGATCATCCCCAAATTTGGAAGAGACACGCGAGGTCATCCTCGCCACCCGGCGCAATCATCGCCTGCACTTTTTTGACGCAGCTACGTTGGAACCGCTGGGCTACTTCGCCGTCAACAACCTGGCCCACACGGTAAGCGCCAGCCCCGATGGCCGTAAGCTGTTCATCGAACAAGCGGAAACACCCGAGGGCAACGGCTGCTGTGCGCTCTTCGCGCTTGACCTCGCTACCGGCGCGATGTGCAAGTTGACTTACCCTTCTAGCATCGGCATCCCCACCGCCGATGGTCGGCGGCTGATCACTCAGCCGGGCGGCGACATTGATTTTTTTGATGCGAAAACGCTCGCCCGTATGCCAAGAATCGTCGCGCAAAGCGCCTATCGCTTGTACCCATCGCCTGATAGTCGCTGGCTCTTCGGAATCACTACCGGGGTAAATGGTCAGGGGCCTTCACTGGATATTTTTGACCTTAAGCAAGGCATGTTGGTTCGTCGGCTGCCATTCCCCAAAGACCTTCCAAGTTTTGAAAAGTTAAGGCAAGCAACTTGGACCTGGCCGGACGGGGCTTGGCTCGGCGATCATTTTTACCTTTATGCCCATGATGGCAAGCAGGGGAATCTTTGGCCGGTAACGCCGGGGATGACCACGCTCAGTTCTTCTATAAAACCTCCCTTACCTGTTCTGGCCGGTGTTGACCAACCGATCTTGCATAGTCTTCTCGCGGCTGGCGAGCGCCTGTTCCTGTATGAACAGTTTGGTACGAAAATCGACCGCCGCCGTAACTACGGTGAGGTGACTGGCGGCCTGTTTGTTATCGAGCCGCGCAGCGGAAGGGTGGTCGCGCATTTGGCTCCATCTATAGAGTTCGCGCGCCTGATCGTCAGCCCTGATGGGCGACGCCTCTATGGCATAGATTCTGGTCCGACAGACTGGCGGGGTCCGGTGCGACTCCTGCAGCTCGACGCGACAAGTGGTGCGGTCATAACTGAACGGACGCTGGAAGATGATGTGTGGTTTATTTCTCTGGCGACGTTGCCGAAATCGCTTGTGCCAAATGGCGAAGTGCGACCAATTCCTTGCCAAGCTCGTGAGCAGTAGATTCGGGTTAGGGTCAGAAGAGTTCAGATGAAGAGAGCAGGAACGTGATGAACAAATCAGAAGTCATACGGCGAATCACTGAAATCGGTGTGATACCGGTGGTGCGCGCTCGCTCAGGCGATGAAGCGATGCGCGCTATTGATGCGATCAAAGAAGGTGGCATCTCAGTCATGGAAGTGACGATGACTGTGCCGGGTGCGGTGCGCGTCATTGAAGAAGTTGTTCGCCGCTACGAAAGCGACGTGATCATCGGTGCCGGCACGGTGCTCGATGCAGAGACGGCGCGCACGGTGATTCTTGCAGGCGCACAGTTTGTCATCAGTCCGGCGTTGAACCTCGCAACAATCGAGTGTTGCCGACGCTACTCCGTCGCCGTGATGCCCGGCGCGCTGACGCCGACCGAAGTTATTACGGCATGGACGGCTGGGGCAGATATGGTTAAGGTGTTTCCGTGCAATGCGCTCGGTGGGGCCAGTTACTTGCGCTCTCTGAAAGCGCCGCTGCCGCACATCGACCTGGTGCCGACCGGCGGCGTCTCGCTCGAAACGGCCGCCGACTTCATCCGGGCCGGAGCGACGGCGCTCGGCATCGGCAGCGAACTCGTCGATACCAAAGCCTTGCGTGACAACCAAGACAACGTGATCACCGCACGCGCGCGTCAGCTTATACAGATCGTGAAAGAGGCTCGCGCAGATGCGAGTTAAAAAACTTCAGCACATTGATCGCAGTCACCTTACTCATATTCAATTGAGGTTGTGTGTGATGAAACTTAGCCTTCACCACGGAGGCCGGAGAGCCGAGCCACAGAGTTGCACAGAGAAAACCTTTTCATAGTAGGAGCATTGAAGGCTGTGAAAGTACATCTGCAATACGGCGCGAGTGATCTTGATGTTGACATACCTTCATCAAACGTTCATGTCGTGACGCCCAAATTCCTGCCGGGGTTGGCCGACGAAGCCGCATCTTTCCGCAGTGCGGTTCGAGAACCCATTGACGCTGCTCCGCTAAAAGACTCGATACGCTCAACCGACCGTGTGGCTGTCGTCATCCCGGACATTACGCGTCCGCTGCCCACCGACCGCTTGTTAAATTGGGTCTTCGTCGAACTAGCTCACGTGCCCGCGAAGAACTTCATCATCATCAACGGGACGGGTTCGCATCGCATCAACACTCCGCAGGAATTAAGCCAAATGGTCGGCAGTCAGGTTGCCGCAACGTACCGGATTGTTAATCACAACGCTCACGATCCCGGATCGCTCGGCCTTGCGGGCACATTGCCCGACGGGCGCACGGTGTTAATGAACAAAGAGTACGTTGAAGCAGACAAACGCATTGTGCTTGGTTTCATCGAGCCGCATCTCATGGCCGGTTTCTCCGGCGGTTACAAAGGCGTCTTTCCGGCCGTGGCTGACATCGATTCGATCATGCACTATCACCGCGCAGAGGTAATCGGCGACGCTCGTAGCACCTGGGGCGTGCTCGACGGTAATCCGACGCAGGGGCAGATTCGCGCGGGCGGCAGCTTGCTGCCCGTGGATTTCCTAATCAACGTGACGCTCAATCGCCGCCGCGAGATCACAAGCTTCTTCTGCGGCGAGACTCTGGCCGCGCACGCAGAAGGGTGTGCTTTTGCTAAGAGCACGGCGATGCAGGCATGCCCCGAACCTTTCCCCATTGTCGTTACCACGAACGGCGGCTACCCGCTGGACCAGAATCTTTACCAAAGCGTGAAAGGTATGTCAGCGGCAGAACAGATCGTTGCCGGGGGCGGATTGATCATCCAAGCGGCGCGGTGTAACGACGGGTTTCCCGCGCATGGTAACTTCCGCGGACTGCTGTTTGACCACTCCTCGCCGCAGGCTCTGCTTGACACAATCCTCGCGCCGGGATTCTCTATGTACGATCAGTGGGAAGCTCAAGTGCTCGCGATGATTCTGCTCAAAGCGCGTATCGGTTTGCTGAGCGATCTCCCACCCGAGGATGTTAGACGCGCTCACTTAGAACAAGTCACGGACATTTCTGCCCGCATCGG
>JACCTF010000678.1 GCA_013812565.1 Pyrinomonadaceae bacterium
GCCGCTTGCCTTTACCTTGCAAGGTCAATATCATGTCGCGCTGCAAAGCTTTACGTGTGCTGTCGGCTAAGTGGTCAGAAATATGCACTTAGTGTTTTACCATCAAGGCGCGTCTTATACTAAGGCGTGGCGCTTCGATCGAAGGAGACGAACTTTTGTTCAGTGATCAATTCCGCAGAGGCGAATCGGATAAGGGAAAGTTCAGCGGAGTGAGAAGCTCCAAGTTGCTCTCGAACGTTTCAGATGTGGCATGGAAAGCGTTCCAGTCGATTAACCAGCGGCTTCCCGAGGGTGGAGCAATCCGGCCCAAGTGGGCGCCGGGGCCTCTCTTAAAATCTTATGAACGCACCGCGCCGCCGCTCGGTTTCCCGCGTGAGACAGACAGCTTATGCCCGCGCTGCGTCAAAGAGGTGCGCGAGAGCGTGATCTCCGGCGACACGCCGCTTGAAACCTTGATGCACACCCACCCCGGCGAAATCAAAGCGCAGATCGTTGAAGAGAACAATCAAGTGTTTATGGTCAAAACGTGTCCGAAGCACGGTGAGTTTCGTGACGTGATGGCGACCGACGCAGGCTTTCTCAGACGTATTGAATCGCTCTTCTACGGCCGCGACTTTCGCGCCGCTGAAGACGCGCATGTACACAAACACGGAACATCATCCATCAAGTTCGGACGCGGCGCAGTCTTGACCGTTGACCTCACGAACCGCTGTAACATGATGTGCAACCCGTGCTTCATGGACGCCAATCAAGTCGGCTATGTGCATGAACCGACGTTTGAAGATACGAAAGCGATCCTTGACCGCGCCGTCTCCTTCAAACCCCGCCGCCAAATCATCATTCTCTTTTCGGGCGGCGAACCGACGCTTTCGCCTTACTACTTAGAGGCAGTCGCCTATGCCAAGCGAGTCGGCTTCTACCGCATTCTTGCCGCAACGAACGGCATCCGCTTCGCCGAAAGCATAGAATTCTGCAAAGCCGCTAAAGAGGCCGGGCAACACGGCGTCTATCTACAGTTCGATGGTACGAGCGAAGAGAAGAACCAGCACCGCGGCGTCGGCAACCTGTTCGACGTAAAACTGCGTGCGATTGAGAATCTCGCGAGCGTGGGCATCAAGGTGACGCTCGTGACAACCATCGTCAATACGATCAACAACGACGCTATCGGCCAGATCGTCGATTTTGCCGCGAAGAACATCGACAAAGTTCAGACTATCGCCTTCCAGCCGGTTTCATTTACCGGGCGCGACGAAGACGTGGACGACGAGACGCGCATTACGCAACGCTACACGCTTGCCGGCATGGCCGAGGATTTGGAGAACCAGCTTGGCGGTAATCTCAAAGCTCTGCGCGATTGGTTTCCGCTCTCTTCCTACTCAGCATTTACGAGTGTGATGGATATGTTGCAGGGCGCAGATGCGCCGTGGGGTTGGTCTAGTTGTAACTGCCACCCGAACTGCGGCGTCTTTACGCTGCTCGTCGTCAATCGCCAGACCGGCGAATGGACGCCGCTCTTCAAGTTCTTCAACTACGAACAGTTTATGAAGGACGTGGCGACCATTACCGATTCGGCGCGCGGAAGGAAACTCTCTTACGCGCAACTCGGCATGGCGATTATGAGAAACTTCGACGCAAGCCGCGCCCCCGAAGGCTTTCCCATTTCACAGATCATCAATCTCTTCAAACCATCTTCGACAAACTCGAACTCGGATCGCAACGACCGCATGAAGATTCAAGCGAAGGATGATCCCGCAGATGTCTGGCGCGTGCTCTGCGTGGAGGGCATGTGGTTTCAAGATCTGTTCAACTATGACTTTCGCCGCACAGAGATGTGTGTCATTCCCTATGGCACGCAGGAAGGCGAAATCTCCTTCTGCGCTTATAACACCGGCGTCGGTTGGCGACAGATTATCGAGAACATGCACAAGACCGCCGGGCTCGCCGAGTGGTACAAGGAGCATGGCCGCCACGCAGTCTATGCTAAAGGCAAGCACGTGCCGCTCGCATCCGCCAAACACTCGCTTAGTTTGCCAATCGTGAGCGTTACAAATAAAGCAGGTAAGCCGAATGGCGGTGGATGCGGCAGTTGCGGCGGCGGAAGCGGCGGGGGCGTTGCCTCCTCACCTTACCTTGTCGAAGATGAAGCAGTAATTTGATTAACTCCGCAAAGCTACTGATTAACTCCGCGAAGCTTCACATCAGTTTACTTTAATGTGGTAGTCTGAAGCGCTGTATTAGCAGAGAGCGTCATTAAGCGCTTGATGCTCGGCCATTTCTAGGCACCATCCCCGGTCTTAGCAATCTACTAAGACATATATCCCTCGCAAACCCTCCCTACAGCGGGGCCATGTGCCCCACTCTTAAACATTTGATAAGGAGAATTATTATGTCTGTACGTTTTTGGTTATCAACCGCTCGGCTAGTGATCGCTTGCGCGCTTCTCTCCGTGATGTTTGTGCAACTGGTAACTCCCACCGTCGCGCTTGCTCAAGGAGGCCAGGAAGTTGCGATACCCGATGGAACTGAGTTCGCAGTTGTTACAACTGAGGAACTTAGCAGCAAGACGGCATCGGAAGGCGACCCACTGACCTTCAAGGTCGCTGAGAATGTCACCGTCGGTGGCCGCGTCGTTATTGCAGAGGGAGCAATCGTCAAAGGCATTGTCTCTGAAGCCCAGAAAAGCGGTATGATGGGGCGAGGCGGAAAATTGAATATCAGGGTCGAATCAGTTGCTGCAGTGGACGGCCAGAAGATTAAGTTGCGCGCTGCCAAAGCAAAGACCGGCAACGACAAAACCGGCGCGACTGTGGCGCTTACCGTTATTTTTGGCCCATTAGGTCTCATCAAGAAAGGCAAAAACGCGAAAATCCCCGCCAACACAAAGATCACCGTTTTTACTGATGAAGAAAAGAAAGTTCAGGTAAAGGCGTAGAACGCGCCCGACTAACTGCCGATCAACATACTTTCAAAGCGATCACACGCACATAAGAGAGCGCCAACCTCCCGGGTCGGCGTTCTCATTACACCGCGAAGATTGCGATGGCCGCATCAGCAATCCACGTGCGTCCAACCAGATTACAAAGTTTATTTTCGTTGCGTGCCCTTAATCGTGGTTTTAGGTTTGAACAAGGGCAGTGCGAGGTTAGTGTTTGTGCTTCTCATGCAGAGCGTCCACCGCCTGTGCGATGGCCTCCCCACCTTCTGTTTGCGGCAGCAGAGGTTGCACATCGCTTAGTATCGCTACGGTGTCTTTGATACGTACCGCTAGTTGCTCAATAATTTCAACGCGCCGCCGCATCGAGGGACTGAGGGACTCGCGTTGCAGCAACTGAGCTTGGCCGAACACGCCCGTCAGAGGGTTATTGATCTCGTGGCGCACGTGCGCTACCAAGTTGGCGATCTCAATCAACCGCGCCTCATGCCTGGCAAGCAGTGCACGCATTCTCTCCTCTTCCTGCCTACTATTCGTGCTCATCAGATTTTGCTTCTCTCCATTAAACTAGCGGTGAGATTGAGGCGACAATTAAGGATGAGGAGTTTTTTCTACGACTGAGGGGCTGACCGATTTGTATTTTGTGCATAACTCGCAGCGACAAGCAAGTGTAGATCACACAAGTTCAACAAACCGTTCGTCCGAAGTTGTGCGCTGTGATTGCGGATACTTTGCAGTATGCTGGTCGAAGGTGCTGACGGTTGTCATGCGCGCGCGGAAGCGCGGTTGACAACTGCGTTGCTCTCTACGTAAATTCATTTCTAATCTTGTTGGGAGATCGTCCAATGGTAGGACTCCAGACTCTGAATCTGGCTATCTAAGTTCGAATCTTAGTCTCCCAGAGCCTGAAGGCCGAGGACATCTTCGGCCTTTACCTTTTTGACCGAGTTATTTACGGTTTGGACGCGGCATGGAAAGGCGGACAGCAATGAACTCAGATAATGGGGATTGGGATACGCAAGCAGATGACACGGAAGATTTGCACCCTCAGATCGAGGAACTCAAGCCGGTGTATGCGCGTCTTCTGCAAAGAAGAATAGAGATTGAAGAAGCGGACATGGGCTACGCAGAGCGCCGAGTGGAGGTAGAGAATATATTCAGAGAACAGATGCGCGCAGCCTTCCTCACGCACAGCATCGCCACTGAAGATGACTTTGAAA
>JACCTF010000685.1 GCA_013812565.1 Pyrinomonadaceae bacterium
CTCCTTATCTGCTCCGACAGATGAGTTACGCAACAAGTTGATGCCGATCAACCGTCGCTGGCCGCTTGATGATTTGATGGCGGCGTGCAAAGAGTTTGAGGCATCGCTCAAACCCGGCGAGCGTTTAACTTTTGAGTATGTGATGCTCGATGGTGTGAACGACTCTGAAGATCACGCGCGACAGCTAGCCAATCTGATCCATCGTCACAACCTGCGCGCCAAGGTAAATTTGATTCCGCACAATTCGGGCGATTCGATTCCTTACCGCGCGTCGTCGCCCACAGTGGTCACGCGCTTCAAAGAGATTCTTGAAGCTAGAAGCATCGGGGCTTATGTGCGGCGTCCACGTGGTCAAGACATCTTTGCCGCTTGCGGGCAGCTCTCAGCCAAGCGTTCAAGCAACGCGAACGCGAGCAACACAAGCCAGCTTTATCAACTACAAAGTTGAGAGAAAGATTTGAACAACCCTCGTTTGGAGTATCGCTTAGAGTACCGACTTTAATCGGTTTTTTACCACGCCGTACAACCCGCCTGACGGCAACGCTCTAAACTCATTTTCATGAAAGCTATCCCTCGATTTGTTATTGCGGTCTGAAGAGGTAGACCTTAAATCCATGAACTCATCAATGAAATCAAAATTCTTCACTCGATGCGCGACGCTCTTTCTTTTTGCAGCGATCATCCTCGGTGTTCCCGCATACCAGGCGGCGATAGTACCGTCGGCTTTAATGCAGCCTAACATCAGCGTTAATGGTTTGTTCGCGATGGAGAAAGCACAGCGCGGGCGCCCCGTCCAAGCTGCTGTTGTCTTAGACATACCGCAAGGTTTTCACGTCAACGCTAATAAGCCCCTCGGCAAATACGCTGTAGCGACGGTGCTTCGCGTCGAAGCTCCGGGCGGAATAAAAATTAGTCCTGTCACCTATCCGCGCTCCTCGATGCACCGTGTCGGGGGTGACCAGTTAGCAGTCTATGACGGTCGAGCCGTGATGCGCTTCAACGTCACAGTTCCAGCTAACTACGAATCCAACGCGGCAGAGTTGCGTGCGCGTATCAAGTTTCAAAGTTGCAACGACGATGTTTGTTTCCCGCCCGTAACGCGCGAGATCACGATGCCGATTGATGTGGCGAAGGCAAACGAAGCGGTCAAACGCGTCAATGGTGAAGTTTTCGGCGGTGGGCGCGGGCGAAGACGTTAAGGCTTTCGGCGGTAAATCAATCTCTGTTTGAATGTCCGATACAAGCCAGCAAACGTCCGATGCTGATCCGGCCCGCGTTCTTCTCGCGTCGATAAGAAAAGAATAGGTCGGTGCGGCACATCGTGCAGAGCGGGGCCGTGTGAATGCGCTCTGCTGAAACGCCCGCTTCAATCAACTGATTGCGGTTTGCTCTTTGAAGATTAATGCGCGCGTGTCCGGGGCGCGTGTGCACAAAAAGCTCGTCGGCTTTTGGGAAGCGTTCCTGAAAAGCGTCGATGACTTCTAGGCCAACTTCATAGCAACACACTCCGGCGGCCGGGCCAATACCAACCCGGATGTCTTCGGCTTGCGTGCCGAACTCATCATGCATACGCTGAAGCGTGCGTGGAACAATCGTGGCGAGCGTGCCGCGCCATCCGGCATGAACCGCCGCTGCCGCGCCCGTGCGTCGGTCGCCTAAGATCACCGGCACACAATCGGCTGTTTTAACTCCGAGCAGAACCCCCGGCGCATCCGTCACGAGCGCGTCGCATTGTTCTGTGGCATCCGAGTATGCGCTTTGTACGTCGCGTATGATGCGCGCTTCTGCGCCATGCACTTGCCAACAGGTTGCGAGCGTCCACTCGTCTTCGAAGAGACGCAGAAAACGGCGACGGTTCTCAAGGATGTTTTCCGCCGTGTCATCATCGAACCCGGCGAGATTAAGCGCATCGTGCGGCATCGGACTTGTGCCGCCGGTGCGTGTTGAAAAAGCGTTTGCGAAACCGTCTTGCTCAAGCGATTGGCAGATCAAAGCGCGCACATGGTCGCGCGCTCTCCAGTAAAAACCTGAGACTGCTAAACTTTCATTTTCTGTGATTATCTCCATCGGTATCGATCTCATCGAAGTCAGCCGCATGCGTGAAGTTATCAAGCGCACGCCGCGTTTCGCACTGCGAGTTTTCACACCGGGCGAACGCCACTACTGCGACGGGCGAGGCGCGCTCGCCCCACAGCATTATGCCGCACGCTTCGCGGCGAAAGAAGCCGCCTTCAAAGCATTAAAAACAGGCTGGAGCGGCGGCCTTGCGTGGCAGGATGTTGAAGTTGTCTCGCACCCGAGCGGCGCACCCGTCCTCCACCTACACAAACTCGCACGCACGCTCTTTGAAC
>JACCTF010000694.1 GCA_013812565.1 Pyrinomonadaceae bacterium
CTGTTCATCAAGGAGTTGCTGCCATACTTGCGCTCCGAACACTCTGCTAAACCGGTTGCCCGAGAGTTCAACCTAGAACAGTTGCTGCGCCCGCCGCTGTTTGTTCCATCAACCGCACGCCTCGGCGCGGTGCTCGCGCAGATGCAAGCGGCGCGCACCCACCTGGTCTTTGTCGTAGACGAACACGGCGGCATCGAGGGCATCGTCACGCTCGAAGATCTGCTCGAAGAGATCGTCGGCGAAATCAACGACGAGTACGACGAAGAAGTGCGCGCGCAGATTGTGGAAGAGAACGGCACCTACCTGCTGGACGGCATGCTCGCGGTGCGCGACGCCAACCGTCACCTAAACCTACGACTCCCGGAAGATGCCGGTTACACAACGCTCGCCGGTTTCCTGCTCGACAAAGCCGGGCGGCTCTTGAGGCCCGGGGAAGCTGTCGAACACGACGGCGCACGCTTCACGGTCGAACGCGTCGATCACCGCCGCATCCGCCGCGTGCGCTTCGTGCCCGCCCCAAGCAACGTCAAAGAACTCGTTGCCGTGCTGCTGTGCTGTGTCTGTGTTTCACTTGGAATGCTGGCGTGAGACATGATTAGCCTCAACGAGCTTGCCGAGTTTCTCGACCGCTTCTTTGCTATGCATCTCTACCAAGATGATCAGGGCGGGGTGTATTGTGCCTCTCCGCGTCCTGTGCGGCGACTTGGAGTGGCGCTTGAACCGTGGCTGCAACTAGGAACTTGGGTTCGCGACCAACGTCTCGATGCACTGTTTTTGCACCGCCCGTGGCAGCTCGATCCGCAGCAACTCGCCGGGGATGTAGGTGTCGTCGCGTATCATCACGCCTTTGACGAGCGGCTGACACTCGGCTGGAACTTGCGTCTGGCCGAAGCGATGGAGCTATCGCAGGTGGAAGTGTTGGGACACAAAGATGATCGTCCGCTGGGAATGATCGGTGAAGTTCGGGCACAGAGCTTTGCGACGTTTCGCTTGCGTATTGCTCAAACGTTCGGTGGCGAGGAGCAAACTCGCCTCTATGACAAAGGTGAGATCACGCGTGTCGCGGTCGTCGGCGCGATGACCGAGCTTCTCGTGGGCGAAGCGTGGCATCGCGGGGCACAGGTGTACGTGACCGGGCAGTGGCGGAAACCGGCCGGACGAGCGGTGGCCGAAAACGGAATTGGCGTCATCGTCGTCGGGCACCGGAGAAGTGAAGAATGGGGATTGCGTGCGCTGGCCGGAGTGATCCGCGAACGTTGGGCTGAGGTGGAGGTTGTTCTACCCCAGTCGCACGAGTAATCGACAAACAAAGAAGATCATATGGCAGTGGATAACCCGAACGATCCGGAGCAGGAAGATCGAGAAACCCGCATCCGAAAACTAAAGCACCAGGCTGAAGAACTCACCGGCGGCTCCATAATCTCAGTTGTGTCAGAGGATTATTCGCCGGAAGTCGAAGAACAGTTTTGGAGCAGGTCGTTGCCTTTACCCTATGATCGCGACCGCCTACCTCAGTCTGGTTCAGGGGAGCAGTTTCCCATCATGTAAAGATGAAGGATGAAGTGAAGACAGAACAGTTCTTTGTCTTATTCATCCTTCCGCCTTCATCCTTCATCCTTTCCCATTACCTCCTCCGCTCCATTGACGGCTTCTGAAACGTAGATGAATGGGGGATGACCGATTTTGCTTTGATAGTCGTTGGAGATTTTCTCCTGGAAGGTTTGCAGATTGTCGCGATGAACTAGGTTGACGGTGCAGCCGCCGAAGCCGCCGCCGGTCATGCGCGCTCCGGCGACGCCTTCAATCGTGCGGGCGATGTTAACCAAAAGGTCGAGTTCCGTGCAGCTCACTTCATAGTCGTCGCGTAGAGATTCGTGCGATTGGTACATCAACCTGCCCATCTCGCGGAGGTTGCCAGCCTTAAGCGCATCGGCGGCAGCGAGCGTTCGGGCATTCTCTGTGACGATGTGGCGGCAACGTCGCTTCACGGGTTCCGGGAGAAGGTCTTGATACTGTTCAAATTCTGCGACGCTTACATCGCGTAGGGCGCGGACGTCAGGCAGCACTTCATGGAGCAGTTCGACTCCGCGTTCACACTCGGCGCGTCGAGCGTTGTATTCGGAAGATGCCAGTTCGTGTTTGACGCGCGTATTACAGATCGCGATTGCTGTGTCGGGAAGATTCATCGGGATCAGCGTCGGTTGAAGCGAACGGCAATCGATCAACAGCGCGTGACCAGCCCTTCCGAGCGCGGCGATGTATTGATCCATGATCCCGACCTTGGCTCCAACGAACTCATGCTCGGCTTGTTGTCCCGCGAGCGCAAGCTGCACCTTATCTATCGCCACCTCTGAGACAGACGACAACGCCAAGCCAACCGAGATTTCGAGCGCGGCGGAGGAAGAAAGACCCGCGCCTTCCGGCACATCCGATTTTAACGCGAGATCAGCTCCGCGTAGCTGGGTGCCACGCCGCAGAAGTGATTGAGCGACGCCTTCGACATAATCAAGCCAATGACGACGCCCACCAGGACCAGGATGGTCCAAATCAAACTCGACCGTCTCGTTTAAGTTGAACGTGTGGATGCGTACACGGCGGTCCTTTCTCGCGCGGGCGGCGACGACCGTATCGCGGTTGATCGCCATCGGCATTACAAAGCCGTCGTTGTAGTCGGTGTGCTCGCCGATCAAATTCACACGGCCCGGCGCGCGAAACAGACGTGGTTCAGTCCCGTACAAGTTTTGAAAGGCGCGCCGGACTTCATTCGGTTCAATCACGGTCGCTCGCCTCCTTCGGTGGCCCAGACTACCGGCTTAATGTGCTGTCGCAGCTCACGCGCTTTCTCTTCCGCCAGCGTGTCGTTGATAAACATTCCGGCTCCGGTTTCGCTGCCCGCCAGGTATTTCAACTTTGTCGCCGTTCGGAGCGGCGGATAGAACTCGATGTGGAAGTGATAATACTCATACGCTTCGCCATCGGTCGGGCGTTGGTGGAGCACCATCATGTAAGGGAACGACATGTTGAATAGATTATCAAACGCGACGAGTACCCCTTTGAGAATCGAAGCGAGATCGCGCCCTTCCGTCCCGGTGAAGTCCGTTAAGGCTTGCAGGTGGCGCGATGAATAGATGTGTACTTCATAGGGCCAGCGCGCGAAGAAGGGAACGACGGCAACAAACGATTCGTTCTCTGCGACGATCCTTCGTCCATCCCTTTGTTCTTCGGCTTTGATGTCGCAAATTAAACAACGCTTCGTTTGTTCCGTATGCAAACGTGATTGTTCGAGTTCACGCGCAATGTGTGGCGGGATGAATGGGTAGGCGTAGATTTGCCCATGCGGGTGATGCAGCGTGACGCCAATCGCTTCACCTTTGTTCTCAAAGATAAAGACGTAATCAACAAAGTCTAATTTGCCGAGTTCGCGAAAGCGATCAGTCCAGACTTGAATCAGTTTGTGAATCTGCTCAACCGGCTCAGCGGCAAGCGTCGAGGTGTGGTTCGGCGTGTAAACTACGACTTCGCACACACCCTCTGCCGGACGCACCGGATAGAGTTCTGATCCTTCGATAGCCGGGGGCGGGGGCACGGGGCGCAGCGAAGGAAAGCGGTTTTCAAAAACAACGATGTCGTAAGTCGGTTCAGGCACTTCCGTTGGAAAGCCGCCCGGCTTCGTCGGACAGAGTGGGCAGAAGTCAGGCGGCGGTAAGAATGTGCGATCCTGCCGGTGCGTCGCGGTTGCGACCCACTCTCCTAATAATGGGTTCCAGCGCAGCTCAGACACGTCGCTCCTCCTCGGCTGTAGGCTTGGCCCGCGGTTCAGGAGGAGACGCAGACTCCCCATCCTTTGTGGAAGCAGCAACTGATGGTGGCTGCTCATTGAAGGTATAAAAGATCAAATAACGATTGCCTTCGATTGTGGTTCGCCGTGTTTGCATACGTCCCCCGAATTTAGTAGTGATGAATGATGAGCCGGTAAGCTCGAATTCCGAAGTTAGGATCATTCTTGTCTTGACATGCAGGCTTAGGATTTACGACTTCAAACACTGATGAGCGTCCGCCATCAGCGGTAAAGCCTGTGCTTCCGCCTTTATCTCATCACGCATTACTACTTATCACTTTTCGAGTCCTTCGGCACGCTCGCGGGCTTCTGTTCGGCAGCCTTCGGGAGAATCCGCGGCTGGATGCGCTCCTTGCACTCTCTCCGCTAACAAACCACGACGCGCGAGGAGAAGCATTACAAGGCCGAAGACGAACATCACCACGCCCCACCAAAGATTGATGTTGACGAAAAGCGAGCGTTCGTACAACGCTCGGTCGCCA
>JACCTF010000696.1 GCA_013812565.1 Pyrinomonadaceae bacterium
CTGTTATGCCTCGGCCAGTGGAGAGCTAGTGTTGTGTGTGCAAAAAGTTTGTCTTCACCACAAAGACACAAAGAAGCACAGAGGTTGCACAGAGGGAAGATGAAAAGCAAAAGGCACTAAGCTGAAGGCAGCAAGGAAGACTCCGGACTGCTTACATTTCTCCTCGGTTCGCCGTGCCTCTGTACTTTTCTGTGTTAAAGATTTGTGTACCCTCGCTAAAGTGAGCCGCCGGAGGCGGTCTTATTCTTTGACCGTGTCTCCGGTGCTGCCCCTTCTCGCGTGAGCTTTCCGCTGTAACTCTCGTAGCGCGCGGTACCCGATGCGCTTGACGCCCTGGCCGTCCAGAAGCTGGCGTATCTCCGGGTCTTTCGTGAACAACTGATGTTCGGTTGCGCGGTCCTGCCAGGAGTTGGTGATGTGTTGCATCTCTTCTCCGGGCAGCGCCGCATGGATGAGCATCTCTGTCACGCCGGGCTTTAAATCACGCAGCATGCGCTTCCAGTAGTCCGTGATTGACTCCCCCTGTTTGCGCGGATCATAAATCAAGTAGTCTGGATAGATGATGCCGTCCATGTCTAACTGCCCGCGTTGATGCCCGCCGCCGCCCCGCGCCAATGTCGCTTGTGAACCCATCCTGATGGGCAGGTCAAACTCCTTCGCGAGCTTTCGATACACCTGAAAATATTGTTCGTTGAATTGCAGCGCTCCCATGTGCGAATCGAGATGCGTGACATCTACACCAGCAGCGAGCGCCTTCTTGATCTGCGCGCGAGCTTCCCGTTCGGCTTGCTCCGGCGTGGCGTTCGTGTAGACGCTTCGTGTGTCCGGCCACAGATAGCCCTGCGGATCGACGAGACCCGACACTTCGGATCTGCTCGCCACCGGTCCCCATTTGTAACCCTTCCACTCGCTGGTATGCGTCAGATGCAAACCGAAGTCTGAGTTCGGATGCGCCTTGGCATAAGCCGCAATCTCCGGGAACCAGGGGCAGGGAACCATGATGGTCGCGCTCGTCATCAATCCGTTCTCCAGCGCATCAATCGTCGCCGCGTTCGCCGCGTGGCTCATGCCGACATCGTCGCCGTTGATGATCAGTAGCTTGTCGGTCGCTTTGAATCCGAGCCGCTCGGCCAGAGTCGGCGCGGCGCTCGCGGTAGTGGCGGGAGACTGAGCCGGCGGCTTCGGTTGATGGTTGTGCCCCGGCCGGGCGAATAGCAAAGTCGGTAGAATAAAGATTAGAAGCAACGCCGGACGTTTTCTCATCGCTGAATCTCCTGTGGGTACGCCGAATGATGAAGCGGGAACTGCCGTCCGAGAGGAAAGCGGGCATGCGGAGGTGGCAGGCGACAATCCGTCCTCATCACATATCAAGCAACGAAAACATCAACAGGCCGCTAAACATAACCGAGACGACGCCCGCAACAACGAACTCCCACGACCGCTCAATGGAGACGCGCGATGACATTCGCAGGACGTGTTTGGGAAAGGTGAAATAGACAAAGCTCTTTAGCACATAGCCCCACCCGATGATGGTCAGAAGCATTGGGATCCCGGCCCATACGTTATGGAAGGAAACGATCAGCGCGCCCATCGGAAGGTGCAGGAGAGCAACGATGAAAACGCCCGCTGCACCTTGGCGGCGAAGCATGATGAAGAACTCGGCCCAGGCGCGTGCTTGAACGATGTGGGACATGCCTATGACAAAGAAAGAGATGACGGCGATCTTCTGGATGGATAACTCCATGGATACCTTCCTTTCACCTCGGCCCCAAACGCGCCCCGCGATGCCTTTCGGACATGCGCGGCTTTAAGTCAGCCACCCGCGAAACGTTTGGAACAGCAGCCAGATATTGAGTGAAGCGATCACGATGGCGATGCCCCACGCGAGCACCTTGCGCCACAGTGGATTGACGAACTCGCCCATCTTAAGCCGATCACTTGTAAACATCACCAGCGGGAACACGGCGAAGCTGAGTTGCAGGCTAAGGATTACTTGGCTGAAGATTAAAAGCTTCCCGGTACCCGACTCGCCGTACAGCGCAGTAACAATCACGGCGGGCACAATCGCGATTAAGCGCGTAATCAACCGACGTAGCCACGGCCGCAGGCGGATGTTAAGAAATCCTTCCATGACAATTTGCCCGGCGAGCGTGCCCGTCAAAGTCGAGTTCTGACCGGAAGCAAGCAGCGCGACGGCAAAAAGCGTGCTCGCACCCGTGACGCCCAAGAGCGGTGACAGCAATTTGTAAGCGTCGCCTATCTCGGCCACCTCGTAATTGCCCGAACGATAAAAGGTGGCCGCCGCGACGATCAAAATGGCCGCGTTGATAAAGAGCGCAAACATCAGCGCCACCGTCGAATCGATGGTCGCGAATTTGATCGCTTCGCGTTTGCCTGCCGGAGTCTGTTCATAGTTGCGCGTCTGCACAATTGAGGAATGCAGATAAAGGTTGTGCGGCATCACCGTTGCGCCGAGGATGCCGATGGCGATGTATAGCATCTCCGGGTTGGTAACGATCTGCGGCGAAGGAATGAACCCGTTGAGAATGCCCGCCACGTCCGGGCGCGAGAAAATTATCTCCGCTGCGAAACAGATGCCGACCGTCGCTACCATCGTAATCACGACGGCTTCAAGTAAACGAAACCCCCGGTTTTGAAGTGTGAGTAGAATGATGACATCAAGTGCCGTCAAGCAGACGCCCCAGATGAGCGGAATGCCGAACAGCAGATTGAGGGCGATTGCCGATCCGATCACTTCAGCCAGATCACACGCCGCAATCGCTATTTCGCACAGCACCCACAGCCCGAAAGAGACCGGCCGACTGAAATGATCGCGGCACGCTTGCGCGAGATCGCGACCCGTGACAATGCCTAAACGCAAAGCTAAGCTTTGCAGCAGAATCGCCATCAAGTTGGAGATCATGATCACGGAGAGCAGCGTGTAGTTGAAGCGCGAGCCGCCCGCGAGATCAGTAGCCCAGTTGCCCGGGTCCATGTAGCCGACCGAGACCAAATAACCTGGGCCGGAGAAGGCCAGCATTTTGCGCCAAAACCCGAGACCCTGCGGCACCGCGATTGATCCGTTAACTTCAGGCAAACTAGCTGTCGGCGAACTTCTCCGCCAGCCGTCGGGTGGAATCACCTTGGTTAAATCACTGTCCATTATTCACCTGTTCACTTTATGTTTCGTACAAGGCTGTGACACGACAAGACCGTTCTTTGAATTTTGGCTGGGGCTGGTTTCAACGAGTGAGGTAAAAGAAAAGGGAAGGTCGCTTTAGTCAGTGACACTTCCCTGATACTGCTGCTGCCGCTTGTAATTAGCAAGCAACAAGCGGCACTTCGGGTTATTACGCCGCTGACGCGCTCTTGTTAGTCGCCTGATTAGCAAGCAGGCTGCGAAGCATCCACGCGGTCTTCTCGTGAACCTGCATGCGCGTCGTTAGGAGATCGGCAGTAGGTTCATCATGAACACGCTCGACCACGGGAAAGACCGAGCGGGCCGTGCGCACAACCGTCTCTTGAGCTTCAACTAACTGCCGAATCATCTCTTCAGCGCCCGGCGAGCCTTCGTCCTCTTTGATCGAGGTAAGCCGACCAAATTCCTTGAATGTTCCGGGGGCAGGGAACCCAAGCGCGCGTATGCGCTCTGCTATTTCATCAACCGCTTGGGCCAGTCCCGTGTATTGTTGCTCAAACATTAAGTGTAGAGTTTGAAACATCGGGCCGGTCACATTCCAGTGAAAATTATGCGTCTTGAGATACAGCGTATATGTATCAGCGAGCAGCTTAGAGAGTCCCGCGGCGATCTCGCGGCGGTCATTCTCTTCGATCCCGATGTCGATCGGCATTCCTCTTACTTCAACTCCAATGTTGCTTTGCACTAGCTTATCTCCTATGGTTTTATGATAAATTCTTTGATCTGTTCTCTGACTGTTTGCACGAAGCACAAACGCCGCGCATCACAAGTTGATAACTCTCAACACAGTAGCCTTCATCCAAGTTACAACGAGGTACGGCACGCACCGCCGCAGGCTGCACATCTTCGAGCGTGCCGCAGGCGCGGCAGACAAAATGGTGATGCGTTTCGATGAGTGCGTCGTAACGCGCCACAGCGCCGTCTACGTACAACTCACGCACGAGACCCGCTTCACAGAGCGCATGAAGGGTGTTGTAAATTGTGGCGCGCGAGGCGCGCGGAAAGCGATTGTTTAAGCGTGCGGTGATTTGATCGGCGGTCGGATGGATGTGATTGCGAATAAGGTAATCGAGCACGGCGAAACGTTGGGGCGTCAACTTCAAACCGGCGGCGTGCATACGCGATTCAACCTGCAAACGTAATTCAGTAGTCATAACGGCCTTTAGAATAAGTCTAAGTTGAGAAACTGTCAAGTTGGGTTTTGACCGACGCCTGACCGTGCCGTTTTAGTTAAGATGCGGCGAAGACTTGCCCCTGGTTACGCTTTGCTGTACACCCAACAATAGAGTTCACGAGAAAGATTTGGCGGATACTCGTTTGGAGTGCCGACTTTAGTTGGGCTTCTCACCGCCGTGCATAACCCGCCTGAAGGCGAAGCTCCAAAACTCATTTTCTTGAAAGCTATATACAGACGCTTAAAGGGAAGCAAACTTAATGGCCCATGACACTTCGCGAACACTGGATTCCACAACTGAGATTGTCGCTCCTGACGAGATTTCCAAGTACAAGATATGGCAGGTGATCGGCGCGTCGGCCGCCGGAACGATGATCGAGTGGTACGACTTCTACATTTTCGGCAGCCTCGCGACGATCATGGCTCCGCTCTTTTACCCGGAGGGAGCCGGTACGCTCGCTTACATCGCTTACCTGTCAACGTTCGCGGTCGGCTTCGTCGTTCGTCCCTTCGGCGCGATCTTCTTTGGCCGGATCGGCGATTTGGTCGGACGTAAATATGCCTTCCTCGTGACGCTGATGATTATGGGCGGCGCGACGGCGCTAATCGGCGTGCTGCCGACCTATGCGACGATTGGCGCGGCTGCTCCGATTATTTTGATTGCCATCCGGGTGCTGCAAGGCTTGGCGCTCGGCGGCGAGTATGGCGGGGCCGCTGTCTATGTTGCCGAACATGTCCCTGATGAGCGGCGCGGTTACTACACCAGCTTCATACAGATCACTGCGACGCTCGGATTGTTCGTCTCGCTCGCGGTCATACTCGGCGTCCGGCAGTTGATGGGTGAAGCTGAGTTCAGACTTTATGGTTGGAGAATACCGTTCCTGCTCTCGATATTCTTGGTGGGCATGTCGCTTTACATTCGTCTGAAGATGAAGGAATCGCCGATCTTCACTCAACTAAAGTCGGAAGGCAGAACATCGGACGCGCCGCTCAAGGACAGCTTCGGCAACCGTCGGAACTGGAAGGTGATCTTGATCGCGCTCTTCGGCGCGACCGCCGGGCAGGGGGTGATCTGGTACACGGGACAGTTTTATGCTTTGTACTTTCTGCAAACCATCCTCAAGATCAACTTCAAAACCGCAAACATCATCGTCGCCGTCGCGCTGCTGTTGGGGATGCCGCTCTTTGTTTTCTTCGGTTGGCTCTCCGACCGCATCGGGCGCAAGTGGATCATGATGGCCGGATGCATCATCGCCGCGCTTTCATACTTTCCCATTTACCAGGCGATGCAACGAGCGGCAAACTCAGATGTAGATAGCGTGATGCGCATCGAGGATACGCTGCAGCCGGTGACGCTCGTGAATGGCGTCTTCGCTCCGGCGGCAGAGGCAGTAAATCCTAATGTGGGTGCATTGATCGCACTCGTTTTTCTTCAAGTTGTCTTTGTGACAATGGTCTATGGTCCGATTGCTGCTTACCTTGTCGAGGCTTTTCCGGCGAAGATCAGGTACACGTCGCTGTCGCTGCCGTACCACATCGGCAACGGCGTCTTCGGCGGTCTGCTACCGGTGATTAACCTTTCGATTGTCGGGGCGACGGGCAACATTTACGCCGGGTTGAGTTATCCGATTACGGTCGCATTGATCACCTTCATCGTCGGCT
>JACCTF010000713.1 GCA_013812565.1 Pyrinomonadaceae bacterium
AGATCATACTTCGCGGCGAGAATGCGCCTAGTTGATTCCTCAATACGTCTCTCCGTTAATTTCCCGCTCTGCACCGCCTCGCGCAAACCGCGCACGCAGGCGCCCGGATCAGCAGGCTTTATCAGCATGTCAGCTCCCGCTGCAACAGCACGCACTGCCGCTTCTTCCTGCGTGAAGTAGATCGTCAACCCGCTCATATCGAGCGCGTCGGTCACGACCATGCCATCGAATCCGAGTTCGCGGCGCAGCAGTTTGCCGATCACCACGGGTGAGAGCGTCGCCGGAATGGTTGCTTGTTCAACCAACACTTCGTCGCCCTCTTGGTTATAGACAGGCCGGATGATCCTCTCAGCAGGCAGCCTCTTGATTTGCGTCCCATCAATCTGCGGCACGCTGATGTGACTCGGCATAATCGCGCCCACTCCGGCCTTGATGCTCGCCTGAAACGGCACCAGTTCGATCTGATCAAAGCGCGCGCGTTCGTGATTGATGATTGGCAGACCCCGGTGCGAATCAACCGCCGTGTCGCCGTGACCGGGGAAATGTTTGGCGGTCGCAATCACGCCCTGTGCTTGTGCGCCTTCGATAAATGCAACGGCGAAGCGCGCTACCTCTTGCGGGTCCTCGCCATATGAGCGCACGTTGATGACGGGGTTCTGGGCGTTGTTATTGACATCAACCGCCGGAGCAAAGATTTGTTGGATGCCGAGCGCACGCGACTCGCGCGCGGTAATCGCGCCCTGACGACGGGCGTAGTCAGGGTTGCCGGTTGCACCGACGGCCATGTTCCAGGGAAAGTTGATCGTGTCGTCGAAGCGCATCCCTGCGCCTGCTTCCAGATCGGCGGAGATGAGCAGCGGGCGTCGGGAGTGCTGTTGCATGCGATTGACGAGATGGACGGATTCATAGACCGGCCCGCGAAACAGGGTAATGCCGCCGATGTGATTCTCCTCCACCTGCCGACGCAAGGCACGATAAGCATCGCTGTCTTGATGAAGAAACGTCGCGTTGATGCCAACGGAGATAAGCTGCCCGATCTTTTCATCAAGCGACATCAGCGCAAGTTCCCGGTTAGCCCACCGCACAGCTTCCGGCGTTGGCCGACGCGGAAAAGGAGTGACGCGCATCGCCGCAGCTTTTGTTTGTTGTGAATTGGGCTGCCGTGTCTGTTGACCGCGCGCAACGTTCATCAGCACAGCGGCGTTGAGCACACATAGTAAAGTGAGAATGTGTATGAAACGATAAAAGCAAATTGATTTCATTTGATTGTTTCAGTTTTTACCCTCGGCAAAGTGTTATTCACCGTATCGTTGAACGCGAGTTCGTCACGTTGTTCCGGGGAAGCAGGCGCGAAGGCAAAACTTGCGAGCCATGCAACGGTAAAAGTTATAGCGCTTCCCATCAGCGCATACCACGTCCAGGCAATCGGCGTCTGAAAGCGAATGAAAAGCATCACGGCGGTGCCGACAACCATGCCGATTAGCGCAGGCGGCTCGCTTGCGCGGCGCAGGAAAGTGCCGACCAAAAACACACCGAGCACCGGGCCGTTGATCAATGAAGCGATTGACAGCGCTTGATCCATCGCCGAACGATTTACGTTGCGAATGCCGAGCGCCACAGCAATCTGCACGGCGCCCCACACCAGGGTCAGCACGCGCGAAACATTTAAGTAGTGTTTGTCCGTCCGCGTTGCGGCAAATGGTTTGTATAAATCATTCACGGCGGTTGCGGCAATCGAGTTGAGCGAAGATGACATCGCAGCGGCGAAGATCGCGGCAACCACCAAGCCCGCGAGACCAGATGGCAGATGTTTGGTGATGAAGTCGGGAAACACTCGGTCACCACTCGCGAATGGAAAGGCTGCGCCGGGTGCGAGCGCGGCATAAGCAGGATCGGCATACGGTTGGTAGAACGCGAACAGCAGTACGCCGATGATGAGGAAGCCGATGAACTGCGCGAGGACGATCACGCCGCTCGTGAGCAAGGCGGCGGCGGCACGACGCGGGCGATCCGTGCAGAGATACCGCTGAACCATATACTGATCCGTTCCGTGCGTGCTCATTACTACAAAGCATCCGCCGATAAGCCCGGCCCAGAAGGTATAGGTTTTCGTTAAATCGAATGAGAAATCTAAAAAGTTGAACTTGTTGTACTGTGCTCCCAGAGCAAGCGCCTGGCCGAACCCCCCATCAATGGAGTTAACCAATACGACGGCCGCGGCGAGTGCGCCGAAGATGTAGATGCCGAGTTGCACGACTTCAACCCAGATCACCGCTTCCATGCCGCCGAAGTAAGTGAAGATGATCATCACCACGCCGATCAGGATGATCGAAGCGATGACAACCTGGTCGGAGTTTGCCTGCGGTTGAAAGGCCGTATAGACCGCCGCGAGCACAATCGCCGTGAGCAGCAAACGCACGCCGTCGGCGATATTGCGCATGATCACAAACAGACTCGCGGCGAGCATCTTGATTCGCTGACCGAAGCGCCGGTCGAGCAGTTGATAAACCGTGAGCAGGTCGCCGCGAAAGTAGGACGGAATAAAGAGAAGCGAGATGACGATGCGACCTAGCAGATAGCCGAAGACGAGTTGCAGGAATTGGAAGTTCCCATCGCGCGCGAAGGCGATGCCGGGCACCGAGATAAAGGAGATGGTTGAAGTTTCGGTCGCGACGATTGATGCGGCGATGGCCCACCACGGCACCGTGCGGTCGCCTAAGAAATAGTCGCGTGTCGTCTCCTGCCGACAGGCGAACCATGTGCCGATCAGCACAATGCCCGCGAGGTAAGCGACAATAATGGCAAGGTCAAGTGCTTTCATAAAGGCGGAGGTTAGATGTCAGCTACCGGATGTCACTGCTGAACCGCATACTAACACCTGATCTTTAGCGTTTGACATCTGTCAGCAGTTCGCTGAGCGCGCGGATGCGTGGGACTTCGCTCTGTGGATACAGGTCAAGTGGGTCAAGCAGGATTGCCTGGAGGCCCGCAGCTTCAGCGCCGAGCACATCATGACCATATGAATCGCCGACGTAGACAGCTTCGTGCGGTGCGAGTTTGAATCGCTCAAGCGCGAGGTGAAAGATCGCTGCATCGGGCTTGCGATGACCGACGATGAAAGAGTCGATCAGAGTATCGAAGTGCATCTTGATCTCGACCATCTCCAACAACTCCTCCAATCTTCCGTCTTCCGTGTTAGAGATGACTGCGACTTTAAGTCCGGCCTGTTTTAGTTCGACGAGCACACGCGGGGCGTCGGGGTCGAGTTCACACCACAGATGGCGTTCGCTGTGCAAGGCATCGACGCGATCGCTTAGACGACCGGCTGCACCAACTTCTATTCCCAGGGCCTCGTACATACGCGCGAACGTCCATCCGCGCTGCCGTGTGTACTCAGGAGCCGCCTGTTTATTTCGCAGGAACTGATCCACCACTTGAAATTCTTTATAGAGAGCTTGCCGCAACTCAGCGGAAGTGAAGCGGCGTCCCGACACTTCTTCGGCTACCAGTGCGAGCCGCTGCCAATCGGGATGCACCAGCGTTCCACCGGCATCGAAGAGCACGGCGCGCTTATCGCGCAAAGCCGGGTGCAGATGCTCGCTTATTATTGCGGATGATTCTTTATTAAGCGCGGCTGCTTTCTGCGACCCTTCCATGCTCATCAGTTTTGTGGCTCATGTGATTTCGAACTTCCGAGAAGGTGTGCAATGGCTCGCGGCACAACGCCTTTTGCTTCTGCCAACGCTGCTTCCGCTTCGCGCGCCGAGCAGCCTGTGCGATTAATGACAAGCGCCCTGCGGAGATCACCGCCCGCCGCTTCGAGGGCAACGCGTGCCGCGTTTTCATCAAGGTTTGTTTCTTGGCTGAGAATGCGGATGGCGCGCGCTTGCAACTTTGTGTTGCGCGGCAGAAGGTTCGACATGCGGTTGCCGGAAGTATAGCCGAGCCGGATCATCGTCGCGGTCGAGAGCATGTTGAGCACCAACTTCTGTGCAGTGCCCGCCTTCAGGCGCGTCGATCCGGCGATCACTTCCGGCCCAACCACGGGCACAATTGCCACTTCCGCCGCATGCGTTATTTCCGAATCCGGCGCACAGGTTACAGCCGCCGTAAACGCGCCGCCTGTGCGCGCATATTCCACGGCTCCAATTGTGTAAGGCGTGCGACCGGAAGCGGCGATCCCGACCACGGCATCGCCACCCGTCACCCCACGTTTCTCAAGGTCACGTGCTCCCGCCTCGCGATCATCCTCTGAAGCTTCGACCGCTCGAAAGCAAGCATCGTAGCCGCCTGCAATTACCCCCTGCACCAAGTTCGGCGGGACGCCAAAAGTCGGCGGACACTCCGACGCATCCAGCACGCCGAGGCGACCCGAAGTTCCCGTGCCGATGTAGAAGAGCCGCCCTCCATCCCGCAAGCGTTCGAAGATCTTATCAACCGCGGCGGCGATGTTCGGCAGCACCAGCCGGACTGCTTCAGCCACGCGCTGATCCTCTTCATTCATTAACTGCACAATTCCAGCAGTCGGCAACTGATCGATCTGCGCCGTGCGCGGGTTCTCCTGCTCTGTGATGGATGGCGACTCAATCTCTTTTTTCATTGGGAACGAATTCTCTACTCAACGTGTTCTTGATAGCAAGTAATGGACGGTCAGTGATATTTAAGCGACTCAGCTATGCAAACTTTCTCTCACCGCACAGGCACAGCGATTACACAGAGGAGCACAGAGAAAATTCTATAAATCTCTGTGCTCCTCTGTGGCTCGGCTCCGTGTCCCTGTGGTGAGGTTCGAGTTCTGTAACACACAACCTTTATCGGAAGCACACCAGTTTAAACGGCAACAGCTAACCGGTGCAGATGTTCATGCGCCATACGTGCCGCAGCAACCGCGGGCGACATCACAGGCGGAGCTAAGAAAGACTTTGGAGCGACACGCTCCACCTCTGTGCGCAAGGTATCGAGCACCAGGTCGCCCGCGGCAAACACGCCGCCCACATAAGCTACCTGAAATCGTTCGCGCTCCATCCGCAACCTATGAATCACGGCCGCCGCCGCCATGCCCAGTTCGCGTCCAGCTTCGGCAATGATCCCGCGCGCAACTTTATCTCTACTTTTGGCTGCCTCGATAACACAGCGACCAAAGCCGGCTATTCGTTCGTTGGTCATGCTCGGCGCGTAGACGGCCGTCGCAAGGTCGTCGGCCGAATCGATATTAAAGCATCCGCGCACGGCCTCGGTCAGTGAAGTCGCCGACCCACGCCCATCCGCCGCCTGCGCCACCGCTTGCAGGCCGCGTCGCGCAATCCACCAACCGCTCCCCTCGTCGCCTGCTACCGGCCCCCAACCACCCGCCGATGCATATTTGCCGCGTACGTTCTTCCCGCGACAAACTGATCCGGTGCCCGCGATTATTACTACACCCGGTTTGCCATCCGTTGCGCCGTAAAGCGCGATGTCGGCATCAGTCACCAGTTCGAGCGAAGCAAGCCCGAGACCTGCGAGCGCCTCGCGCATTCGCTGGCGCACATCCTCGCGCCGCACTCCGGCTAAGCCGATCTCGGCCGCGAGAATACTTGAGCGCTCGACACCGGCCACGATGCACGCGCGATCAAACGCTTCCCGAACTGCGGCAGCGGCATTGCTGATTCCAACGCGCAGCGGGTTTGAAGGTCCGGCCATGCCTTCACCCAAAACTCGGTGCGTCTGATCGGCGATGACGGCGCGCGTCTTAGTGCCTCCACCATCCACGCCCAAGGTTAATTTTTGCTCTTGAACTTGCGAGATACGCTTTGTTGCGTTTGACTTCGGCTTCGTCATTCCGGTTTGCTGCTACGAGCGGCGACATCAGGCGGCGATTACTGAAATTTCAGATTATTGTAGAAGGGCTTGACTCATAACGGAAACTAAAAGATTTTATTGTTATGATAAACATCAATGATACCGGAGCGGACAAGTGGAAATTCGTCAACTAAAAGCATTCGTCGCAATTGCCGAAGCGCATACCTTTACGGCAGCAGCCGAGCGTGTGCATATCACGCAGGCGGCCATCAGCATGCAGATTCGGCAGCTCGAAGAAGAAATCGGCGCGCGCCTCTTTGTGCGCACACCGCGCCGCGTGGTTCTCACCGAAGCCGGAGAAGCGCTGCTTGAACGCGCGCGTCGTATTCTGCGTGAGCACGATGCGGCGCTTTCCGAAATGGCGGGGCTGGCTGGTGCTGAACACGGGCGACTGCGTCTCGGTAGCGCCTCGGCAGCCGTCACGACAGATTACCTGCCGCAGGTGCTCAAGGAGCTATACGCGCGCCACCCACAAGCAGAAATATCGGTCGTCTCAGGAACCAGCGCCGCGTTGGTGCGACGGATTCTGGCCGGTGAATTGGATGTGGCTTTCGTTTCACTGCCGGTCGAAGCGCGCGGCATCCAGACCGAGGTATTGGAAACCGACGAACTCTTTGCGATTGGCAGCCGACATCATCCGCTGGCAAAGCAGCGCGTCGTTAGTGCGTTTATGCTCGCCGGGGAGCGACTGATTCTGGGCGAGCGTGGGGGCAACACGCGCCGTCTGATTGATCAATTTTTTGCCGAGGCAGGAGTGCGTCCGAAAGTGATCATGGAACTGAACCGTTTGGCGGCGATCAAGCGCATGGTGGAAGCGGGCTTAGGCGTCGGCATCGTTCCGACGAAATCAGTGCGCGACGAAGTGGCTCAGAAGAAACTCGCCGCATGGTGGATCGAAGGCGCGCGGATCAATTGGGAACTCGGCTTCGCACGCTTAACCGGCGGCTATGATTCACCGATCATTCAAACTTTCCTGCGCCTCTGCCGCACTCATTTCACGACAGTCATTACCGAAGCTGCTGCGGCGCCAAGCCGAAAACCGAAATCGCAGCGGAAATAAGCCTGCCGTATAGGTCAGTGAGCAAGCCGTCAAGGAGTTGTGTCACTGGTGCAAAGAGCCTCCAAGCGCGGCCTCAAACCTCGCTTATAATTAACACAAATTTCTGTTGACAACGCACATCGATAGGGTTTAGTGTGCCCACCGAATCGTTACCAGTACCCCTCGCTTGCCCCACCATTGTCACTGCTAATTGCTTTGCTTACCACCAGGCAACAGTAAGGAATTCAAAGATGCGTTGTTCCACCTTGCGCCGGCTTCTTTTGCGAAACAGCTCGGTGCTGTCCGGGCGGCGTGGTGTGCATAGATTACTTTAGGACGCTAAAAGGAAAGCTCCATCGCTACCCGTCAGTAGCCGTGGAGCTTAATTTAACAATACAACCTTCGCCGCATACGCTGCGTCAGGGTGCATGGTTAGCCAGCAAGCATCCTAGCGCAAAATGCGGCGGTGTCTCAACCCGTTTGGAGGCGCTAAATCCGGCGACACTACAAAGGGAGAAGCGGCAGCGTCGTCGCACAGACTTAAGTCTGTGCGACATCGTCCCCATCTGCGGTGGGTCGATTTAGTACCTCATGATGCTTGTGTCTTTAAGTTCCAGCCTGCCGACTGTCCGGCGACATCAATCACCGGTCGATACATGTTCGGTTCGGCGGTGGACCCCTGCTTAGCGGAAGCGACCTCGTTCAACAAACGGAGACGGCACAACAAACGCCTACTGGTTAGCCATGACTATCCGGTTGGATAGCGTGGCTATCCGAGTGGATACATGCAACCCGTTCGGTGGATGTTAAGCGTGCCGCAAACTACAGGAGGTAACGGCAGAAGCGATCCTGTCTCAGTTCACATAATTACAACGGATGAAAAGAATTGTTGCGGCAGCGTGGCATGTCAGTTGATCTGACATGGAATCGCGATGCATCTGTGGTGGAGCTGCTCTACTCACTTCGGAGATGCACAATCTTGAGTGGACTTCGGAAGCGGTATTCGCAAGCGTTACTGGGTGACGACGCCGATTTACGAGTAAACGTTACGCAAGCTTTTTCTTGCCGGCACGTGTTTGAACGGGCGCGGTGCGAAAGTTCGCTTCAAAACAGCGAACCTCAATCCGCGCCTACAAGGAAAACACCATGAAGACACGAACGCATATCTCAATTCCCTGAGTGAGCGTCAGTCTTCAATTTGAAAACCAAAGTGAAGGAGAAAACAATGAGCAGATCGAGAGACGATAAACGAACAAAAAGGCCACGCGACAGCAAAGAAGCCAAAAGCGCTGATTTTAGTGGCAATATAAACGGCGGCGATGGGTCAAACGGCTTCGCTTCAGAGGTGATCGCGCCGGGCACAACTGGAAGATACTTGGTTTTGCTACGTGAAGGCACGGCGAAGGATGGTATCAACACGTTGAACAACATTGCCGGGCTAAGGGTCGCTAGTTCGACCGATTTTGACGGCGGCGTGGTCGCGAGCGAGACATTGGGAGGCGCGGATGCGATCTTCTTTGACAATCTCTCCGTAGCTGTCGTGGACACGCTGCCGGAACAGATTCAAACCCTCGGCGTATCCGCCGCCGAAGGCAACGCTATTCTCGCAATTGAGCCGGAGCGAGTGGTCTACGCACTGCCAGCGGCTGCTCCAGCACGCATTCCCGCAACTAGGGAGACGTTCGTTGATGCGGATTATTCACCGGCACCTCCGATTGCCGACCTCGCGGCCGCGACCGCGACCGGGGCGACGCTTGAGTTTCTGCGAGGATACCGTGATGCCGTTGACCATCTCGTCGGCAGAATGTTGAGCGCTGGTGGCGTAACGGAAGCGACTGCTGAAGAAGGGATGGCCCGCGCAATTAACGAATCGGAGTTGACCTGGGGACTACAGGTGACAAAAGTGGCCGCCTCGCGTTTCAGTGGTAGTGGCGTTCGCCTCGCGGTGCTCGACACCGGTCTTGACTTGGGACATCCCGACATCGCTGGACGCCGTATTGTTCCTGTATCTTTCGTCGAAAACCAAGCGGCGCAGGACGGTCATGGACACGGCACACACTGTATCGGAACTGCGTGTGGGTCAAAGCAACCCGGTCGCCTCCCGCGCTACGGTATCGCCCACAACGCGGAAATCTATGCGGGCAAAGTGTTGAGCAATCAAGGCAGCGGAACCGACATGGGCATCATCGCCGGGATTGCTTGGGCAATCGCCAACGGCTGCACCGTTGTCTCGATGTCGCTCGGAGCGGCTGTGCTGCCTGGTCAGTCGTTCTCCCAATTTTACGAAGAGGTGGCGAAACGCTCACTAGCCGCAGGGACGCTTATCATCGCTGCCGTCGGTAATGAAAGCGAGCGTCCGGCTGTGATCAGCCCGGTTGCACATCCAGCTAACTGCCCGTCGATCATGGCGGTCGGCGCGCTCACTGCCCAACTGCAAGTGGCTCCGTTCTCCTGTGGCGGGATTAATCCGCAGGGGGGTCAGGTAGACATCGCCGGCCCGGGAGTCAGTGTCCGCTCAGCATGGCCGCGACCGACGCTCTACCACACAATCAGCGGAACGAGCATGGCGACGCCGCATGTTGCAGGTATTGCGGCGCTGCTGGCAGAAGCTAATCCGGGTTCCCGTGGACGCGCTTTGGGCAGCCTGCTTCTTCAGAGCGCGCGCCGTCTGGCGCTACCCGCGCGAGATGTCGGTGCCGGTCTCGTGCAAGCGCCATAAGCAGCTCATGGCGTTGCTGCACTCTTGAGGTGCGGCGCGGCAAAACCGCTGACGAAGCGACTTGTCGCGCCGCATCGCAAACCTTTGAGTTAGTGAAGTTCAATATAGAGAGGTGCCAAAATGTCCAAGGTAAACTTATCAGTTTCGGTTAACGACGAACACCTGGATCGTTTTTCGGAAGTAGTCGAGAGGTGCAAGAAGGCTGGCATGAAAGTTGAGCAACAGTTGGAGCCGCTAGGAGTCATCACCGGCTCCATCGATTCGGCGAAACTAGCCTCGCTCCGCCAGGTCGAAGGCGTTTCTCAGGTCGAACAATCGCGAGGTTTTCAAATCGCTCCGCCCGGCAGTGACGTTCAATAGTTAAGCCGTTCAAAAGGTCTGCCGGAATCGTTTTCCACTGGTTTCGCCCTTCGTTTATAGACAGCAGATAATCCTTGTCTGCAATTATCCAATCTATCGCGCAACGTGGCTTCTCTGTGAAGTTTGATTGACGACGAAAAAGATATAACTGCGCCCCGCTAAATCAACACTTACAAGAATGTGACAGGTCAATGTAGCCGCAGAGAAACGCCGATACCCGCCGCTCACTCCATATTAATTAAAGTAATCTGCGTCCGTCTGCGTTCATCTGCGGCCTCGTCTCTGTTTCAATTTCGTGTGTTTCGATTTTGGCGCGATGAATCAAGCAGCCTTCATCATTCTTCCTCCGTTCTTCGAGTCCGACTTCACCCCACCAATCAGTGACTTACTACTTCCCCCCGGCTGTCCATTGTTTTAGGATGAAACAAAATTTATATTATTTCACTCGTACAATTTCACCCGTAGGGTTGTTCAATGCGAAAGAAGAGTCTGCATATGCCTTCTGTTCGATGGATGTTCATTCTTGTATTTGCATCGCTGGCGGCATTGCCTGCCTTAGCTCAGAGACCAACTATCTCGGATCAGCCGCTGAGCGAACGACGCGTCGCTTATACAATCGTTGTCAACCTGGACCCTGAGAGGCGGATGCTGCGCGGTACGGAGAAGATCACCTGGCGCAACCCGGATCGGGTCGCCGTGGATGAGCTTCAGTTCCATCTCTACTTAAATGCTTTCAAGAACGAACGATCCACGTTCATGCGCGAAAGCGGCGGTGCTCTGCGAGGGTTCGCTGCTGAAGGCGAAGACCGTTGGGGATGGATTGATATAAAGCAGTTGCGCGTTGCCGATGCGCCCGCACCGGAAGCTGATCTGACGAACGCTCTACAGTTCATCCATCCGGATGATGACAATGGGGATGACCAAACAGTGGCGGCGGTTCGATTGCTGCGGCCCGTTCCATCCGGTGGTTCTATCACGCTCGATGTAACTTTCGAAGCTCGCTTGCCTAAAATCTTCGCCCGGACGGGATGGGCTGAAACAGACAACCGGCGATTGTTCTTCATGGT
>JACCTF010000715.1 GCA_013812565.1 Pyrinomonadaceae bacterium
GTCGAAGATCGTCCGGCAAAGGTCAACAAGCCGATGCGCGGCCATTTCGAGAAGACCGGCGGAGGCATGCCGCCCGCACGCATTCTGAAAGAGATTCGCCTTACTTCTTCTGAAAACGGAGTGAATGTAGGCGACAAGGTACTGGTCGATCAGTTTGCTGATGGCGATTTGGTTGAAGTTGTCGGACGCAGCAAAGGGCGTGGTTTCGCTGGCACGATTAAACGTCACAACTTTAGGCGCGGCCCGGAGTCACATGGTTCAATGAACGTACGCGCACCTGGTTCAATTGGCGCCTCTGCCTATCCGTCGCGTGTACTTAAAGGGACACGTTCGTCCGGCCACATGGGCGATGAGCGTGTATCAGTGAAGAACTTGAGCGTGGCGCGCGTCGATGTTGAAAACAACTTGTTGATGATACGTGGTGCGGTGCCGGGAGCAGCCGGTTCTGTTGTGTTGGTTAAGAAAGCAATAAGGCAAAAAAAGAAGTGATGAGTAACGAGTTTGTCTCAGCCCTCAACACTTACCTTCACGGAGTGAAAGTAATATGCCTACCGTAGTAGTGCGCAATCTAAAGAATGAAGATCTCGGCAAGATGGAGTTGCCTGATGCGGTGTTTGGCGCAGAGTTAAACGAAGCTTTAATTCATGCTGCTGTCCGCAACTTTACCGCCAATGCGCGTAGCGGTACGGTCGGCACAAAGACGCGCGGTGATGTTTCAGGATCGGGCCGCAAGCTTTGGAAGCAGAAGGGTACAGGGCGCGCGCGGATTGCGTCGATCCGTTCGCCGTTATGGAAGGGTGGCGGCAATGTGCATGGACCGCAAGCGCGTGATTGGTCATACAATCTACCGAAAAAGATGCGCCGCGGTGCGCTACGTTCGGCCTTGTCAGAGCGCGTGCGTGAAGGTAACGTAGTGGTATTAGATGCCATAACATTTGATCAACCAAAAACGAAAGATTTTGTTCGAGTGCTGAGCGCGCTTGGCCTTGAGGGCCGAACCCTGGTGGTTGATTCCCTGCAAAACAATAACCTTGTGCTTGCCGCCCGCAATGTTCAAAACGCAAAGGTCGTCGGCAGCATGGGATTAAATATCTATGATTTGCTACGCCACCCAAAACTTGTGCTATCTCGCCGTGCGGCAGAAGAACTGGCCCAGTTGCTTGATCCACAAGCAAAGAAGAATGCCAATAGTATGAAGGCTGAAGGCGATCCGGTTGAAGGTAGGCGGGTAGAAGAGGAGTCGGCCTAAGATATGCGAACGGTATGGGACATCATCAAGTCGCCGGTAATTACCGAGAAGGCGCTTGTTGCAAAAGAGGAATCGCAGGACGGCAAGCAGTTACTAACCTTCCGTGTTGATCGGCGCGCAACCAAGCCTGAGATAAAGTCGGCCGTTGAGAAAATCTTCCAGGTCAAAGTAGATCAGGTTCGCACGATGAACTACATGGGTAAAACGGCTCGACGCGGTCGCTTCGAGGGGCGTAAGCCATCTTGGAAGAAAGCTTACGTGACTTTGAAACAGGGCGAGCGACCACTCGAATACGGGGAAGCGATTTAGAAAGGATGAAGGATGAAGTAGGAAGGATGAAGTGAAGGCAGAAGACCAAGTTTGTCCTTTTCATCCTTCATCCCTTCTACTTCATCCTTGAGAAACGAATGGGCATCAAGAAACTAACACCGACATCCCCAGCAAGGCGTTATCAAACGTATCTGACGCGCGATGAGTTGACGAAGGGTGCTGAGCCTGAGAAGTCACTGCTGGAAGCGAAGACGCGCATTTCAGGACGAAATAACGATGGACACATCACAGTGCGGCGGCGCGGCGGTGGTCACAAACGGTTCTATCGTATTATTGATTTCAAACGTGACAAAGCGGGGGTGCCGGGGCGGGTTACGCAAATCGAATATGATCCGAACCGTTCATCGCACATTGCGCTTGTCACTTACCTTGACGGCGAGAAGCGGTATATCATCGCTCCAGCCGGGCTAGATGTCGGCAAAACCATCATGAGCGGTCCAGAGGCAGACATCCTGCCGGGCAATGCTTTGCCGATCCGCAACATCCCTTTGGGAACACAGATTCACAACATCGAATTACGTCCTGGTAAGGGCGGGCAAATGGCGCGTTCCGCCGGAGCCTTTGCTCAACTCGTTGCAAAGGAAGGCGATTACGCACAATTGCGGATGCCTTCAGGCGAGGTGCGTCGCGTACCCGTCCTGTGCATGGCGACTATCGGGCAAGTTGGCAACGTTGAGCATGAAAACGTTAGCTTCGGTAAAGCCGGACGTTCCCGTTGGAAAGGTCTCCGGCCGCATGTGCGCGGTGTGGCAATGAACCCTGTGGACCACCCGCACGGTGGTGGTGAAGGTAAAACCTCTGGCGGTCGCCACCCCGTTACTCCATGGGGCCAGCCGACGCGCGGCTACAAGACGCGCCGTAATAAACGCACGACGAAGATGATTGTGCGAGATCGAAGAGTTAAGTAAAGGATGAAGAAGGAGGGATGAAGGATGAAGGCGCAAAAGGCTTCGATTCTTATCATTTCTTTCTTCCGCCTTCATCCTTCATCCTTTTGAAGTGGAGCGAAGCGGAACGATATGGCACGTTCAGTTAAAAAAGGACCGTTTATTGACGGGTTTCTACAGAAGATGGTGGATCGCATTCGCGAGAGCGGCAATCGTCCACCAGCTATTAAGACATGGTCGCGCCGGTCAACAATCTCGCCTGACATGGTGGGATTAACGTTCGGTGTTCATAACGGAAAGCGACATGTTCCGGTGTACGTCACAGAGAACATGGTAGGCCACAAGTTGGGCGAGTTTTCACCAACGCGCACATTTAAGGGTCATTCAGGCACAAAGGCTGAGAAGACTTCGAAGGTCGGTAGATAGCCGCAATGAGTAATGAGTGATAAGCGGTTGGCTTTGGCTTGTCATTAATTAATCAACTACTCGTTACTGAGGGTGATATGGAAACGAAAGCGAGTGCAAAGTACCTGCATGGGTCGGCGCAGAAGGCGCGTCTGGTAGTAGATTTAATTCGCGGCAAGAACGTCAACGAAGCACTAGCGTTGTTGCAGTTCACGAATAAACGCGCCGCACATCATGTGGAAGCATGCGTACGGTCGGCGGTAGCTAACGCGACCGAAGCGGCGGAAAAAGCCAACATTGCTATTGACCCGGATGATCTATGGGTAAGAGGAGCATTTGTTGATCAAGGTCCGACCAAGAAACGTTATCGTATGCGGCCCGCGCCGCAGGGGCGTGCTTACCGTGAACGACGTCACTTCTGTCATGTGACCGTGTTGCTTTCAAGCGACGCGAAAGAAGAAAAGCAAACAGCGAAACGCGGTCGCAATGGTAGAAGCGACACAGCATCGACAAGCGGCAAATCAAGCCGGGCAGCGTCGTTGAAGGCAGATAACCGCAGCGTAAAAAAAGAGGACAGCGCTTCAACTGAAAGCGCTGGGTCAGAAGCGACTGCAAAAGAATAGTTCTAATTAGAACGGAGAAGATTGTGGGTCAGAAAGTTCATCCTTACGGCTTCCGCCTCGGTTACAACAAAGATTGGCATTCGCATTGGTACTCGAAGAAGCTGTACGGTGAGTACTTATTGGAAGATCTAAAGCTTAAGCGCGACCTTAAGCATCGCTTCGCTGGTGCCGGTGTGTCACATGTTGATATTGAACGTGCAGCAAACCGCTTGAAGATAATTATCTATACCTCGCGCCCAGGTATCATCATTGGGCGTAAAGGCGCAGAGATTGATAAGCTCAAAGGCGACATCGCTTCGCGCACCGGGCGCGAGGTATTGGTATCAATCCAAGAGATTCAAAAGCCAGAGCTGAACGCGCAGTTGCAAGCTGAGAAGATCGCTGTACAACTTGAAAAACGCATTGCCTTTCGCCGCGCGATGCGCAAAGCCGTTGAAGAGTCGCTTCGTTTCGGCGCACAGGGCATCAAGGTAATGGTCGCCGGTCGTTTGAACGGAGCGGAGATCGCGCGTAGCGAGTGGTACCTACAAGGTCGTCTGCCGCTGCATACGTTGCGTGCTGATATTGATTACGGCTTTGCAGAGGCGCACACAACGTTCGGCGTGATTGGCGTCAAAGTGTGGATCTACCGTGGCGAAATCCTCGATCCAAAAGCGGCGATGGCACGCGGCACGGGAACTGATCCGGCAGGCGATGGGCGCAATGAGCAGCGCGAACGCCGCCCGCGCACCCGGCGTGAGCGCGAAGGCGGTGGTGAACGCCGTCCGCGCGGAGAGAGAGAATAAGCAGATGTCGAATGTCAGATGTCAGTTAAGAAGCTAAACACTAACATCTGACATCTTGTTGAGCGGAGCGAAACATTATGTTGATGCCGAAGAAAGTGAAGCACCGGAAGCAAATGCGCGGCCGTATGACCGGTGAGGCGGCGCGTGGTAGCCGGATCAGCTTCGGGGAATATGGGCTGAAGACGCTTGAGCCAGCGTGGATTACAGACCGTCAGATCGAAGCGGCACGCATCGCGATGACGCGCCACATTAAGCGCGGCGGCAAAATTTGGATACGCATGTTCCCAGACAAACCCGTAACTAAGAAACCCGCCGAGACGCGTATGGGTAAAGGAAAGGGTGCGCCCGAATACTGGGTCGCTGTGGTAAAACCGGGTCGCATACTCTATGAGATAGAAGGCGTCGATGAAGTGACGGCTAGAGAAGCGATGCGTTTGGCGGCGCAGAAACTTCCGATCAAAACAAGGTTTGTGACTCGCGCCGAACAAGAGGGAGGAATGGTTTAGCGATGAAACGGCGAGAAGAACGAGATCGTATACGCGAAATGTCAAACGAGGATTTGCGCGACGAAGTAGCCCGGTTGAAGGAATCGCTTTTCCGCTTGAAGTTTAAACTTGCACTCGGCGAGGTTGATTCGGTCAAGCGCATCCGTGAAGACAAGAAATCGCTGGCACGCATTCAAACCTTAATAACCCAACGCGTCGGAGCACAGGCGGCGCAATAATTCTGAGAAGGCGGTCTAAATTTAAAGGCCGCTAGTGGATCAAAAGATGGCACAAGAGAACCGCGAAGAAGAAATGATTGAAGGTCAGCGGCAGGACGCTGAGGCAAGTGTAGAAGCTACTACGTCCGGCGAATCATTAGCGCACAAACTTGCGCCGAACGTGGACGCGCAACCCGGTAACGCAACGGGTACTGAAGCAGGAAAGCGCGGGCGTCGTGCTGAAAGGATCGGCATCGTTTCTTCTGACAAGATGGAGAAGACGATTGTTGTACGTGTCGATCGTCTTGTGCGGCATCCGAAGTACCGCCGCTATGTGCGCCGCACCTCTAAGTTTATGGCGCACGACGAAAAGGGAGCTCAGATAGGCGACAAGGTGCGCATCATCGAGTCGCGTCCCCTATCGGCGAGAAAGCGCTGGCGAGTTATAGAGATTTTGCAGAAGGCAGAAAGGTAAAAGGATTTTGGATTTGCGATTTGGAGCGAGCGGTATGACCTTGGTTCTTTTAACCGAGAGTCGGCAGTCAAAATTCTAAAGTTCGTTGAGGGTTCGTTATGATTCAAATGCAGACCTCTTTGCAGGTCGCTGATAATTCAGGCGCACGGCGTGTTGAGATGATTATGTCAATGGGTGGATCAACGGGGACGACGGCAAGTCTTGGCGACCGCATTAAGGTTGCGGTTAAGGAAGCCGCTCCAGATGGTGCGGTTAAGAAGGGGACGGTACAGTCGGCAGTCGTAGTACGGACGCGCAAAGAGGTGCGACGCAAGGACGGTACCTACATCCGCTTTGACCAGAACGCCGCAGTGCTCATCAAAGAAGACGGAACGCCAATTGGCACGCGCGTTTTTGGGCCGGTAGCACGTGAGTTACGTGACAAGAATTACATGAAGATTGTGAGCCTCGCGCCGGAGGTGATTTGAATGGCCGGAACAAAACGCTGCAAGATTAAAAAGGGAGACGTCGTCCAAGTTATCACCGGCAGAGACTACAACCGGTTTGATAAGAATGGAAAGAGGGTGCCGCTTCGCGGCCGAGTTCTCGAAGTTCTGCCGAGCAAGGGGAAGGTCAAAGTTGAAGGCGTGGCGATAGTAAAGAAACACCAGCGAGCCAATCCGCAAAGTAATCGCGGCGGGGGCATCATCGAGAAAGAAGCCTACATTGATATTTCGAATGTGCAAGTGATCGATCCACAATCAGGACGGCCGACGCGCGTGCGTTACGAATTACATGCGGATGGCACAAAGACGCGCGTTTCCGCAAGAAGCGGACAGGAATTTCAAAAATAGTTAAGAGCGTTTACTTTGGTCTCGAACATGTTTCACCTTCGAGAGAGTGAACCGAAAGGTTGGAGTTAAAAGATGGCCGCAAGGATGAAGGAGCGTTACCAAAAAGAGGTCGCCCCCGCGCTTGCCAAAGAGTTCAACATCCAAAACCCGATGGCGATCCCGCGTCTTGAAAAGATCGTCATCAACATGGGGATGGGCGAGGCGGTAAGTAATGCGAAATTGCTCGATACGGCAACGGATGAATTGGCATCCATCGCCGGGCAAAAGCCTGTTGTGACGCGAGCCAAAAAGTCGATAGC
>JACCTF010000745.1 GCA_013812565.1 Pyrinomonadaceae bacterium
TTCCGCCATCATCCTTTAATTTAGATTCTTCCAATCTCGTTCGCGACTTTGCGTCCGAGATCATTCATCATCAGCGTCATCGAGCGTTGCAGCGAATCGAACTCGCGACTGTTCTGCATCATCGCCGCCATTTCCGTAAGCGCATTGACGTTTGCCATCTCAAGCGCCCCGCCAACGACGCGCGTCTCTGTGGCTTCAATGGGTCGTGCACCCGAATTAGCGACAAAGAGCGATGATCCTTCTTTGGCGAGCGCCGCACGCGCATCGGCAAAGCGCACGATACGAAGTCGTCCGGCTGTCTGCCCGCCGACCGAAATGCTGCCGTCTTCACTGATCGTCGCTTCACCGGGCGGCAGAGTAAGCGGACCATTTTCACCGACGACCAAGTCTCCGTTCGGTGTGACGAGCTGGCCGGAACGGTCGAGCGTGAATGCACCGGCGCGCGTATAGCGTTCGCCGCGCGGGGTCTGCACAACAAAGAAACCTTCACCGGTAAGCGCTGCATCGAGCGACCGATTGGTTTGATTAATCGACCCCGTAGAGTGATCTGTCGCTCCGCTGGTGAGCACGCCGAGAACGTGTGTGTTCCCGTTCGCCAACGCTTGATTAACGTTTGCTTGATCCGTTGTTTGTGCAGCGTTCGCTTGATTGCCGGGTGTGGCATTAGTCGCTGTTGTCTGCCCCGGCGTCTGTCCCGGCGTTCCGGTCTGCGGTGCGCCCGTCTGTTGCGCTCGCAAGGCTTCGACTTCAGCGGCTTCGACTGATTTGTAAAGCAAACGGTCGCCCTTGAAGCCTGCGCTGGAGGCGTTGGCGATGTTGTTAGCAATCGTATCGAGTGTGCGTTGTCGAGCACGCATGCCGAGGTAAGCGGCGTAGAGTCCGTTGTTCATGGTGGTCTTCCTAGGTAAGATTATTGAGTCCGATAATCAAGTCGACTTCGCCTTGCGAGACGCCGACGGTGGTGGAAATCGAGTGTGCGTCGAGGCCCCGCTGGGCGAGTGAGAGGACGCGGTGTCGGCGTTCCGTGATGCTCAGCTTGGAGGGAGCAGCGGTCGTGGAACCAACGGTCAATTCCATATCAGAACTGTTTGTACGAAGGCGTGATTCAACCGGAGCGGAGCGGCGCGCTTGATCCGTCAAGCGTTGCTCCATGCGTTTGAGTTCCAGTTTGTGCTCCGTCAACCTGCTATCCAATTCGGACAGAGCAAGCGCCGTGTGCTGTGTCGATTGGCGCAGTCGCCAAATCAACAGCACACACACAGCGCACACGGCAAAAGCAACTAACGCACAAACCATAGCGATCATCGACAGCATCAAAGAATACTCCTTCTATAAAAGCGTGAGCGCGCGTTCGGTGGGGCCGGTAATCTCTGTGATACGCACTCCGTAAAAGCCGTCAACGACGACCACTTCGCCACGCGCCAGCGGTCGCCCATTGATCAAAAGTTCAACCGGTTCGTCAACTGCGCGGTCTAGCTCAATCACGGTTCCAGTTCCCATGCGAACAACATCGCGCAGCGGCGAACTCGTCAAACCAAAGCGCACGATTACTTCCATTTCCACATCAAGCAGACGCTCGATATTGCGTGGTGCTTCATCACGCCGGTTCGGCGCCCGACGGGTCGCGGCTTTGGATGGATCGGCGGTCGAAGTTGTCTGCGGTGGGCTGGCGACGGACGCGTTCGCGGCGGCAACCGCTGACTTCGCATCGGCGAGTGGTTCAACTGAACCTCGCGAAGCGTAGAGCAGCAGCACTTGCGTTGAGAGATCGTCGCCGACCGTGAGTGAAAAAGTGCCGACCCAAGCGGAATCACCGACAATGTGCGCCAAGCGTGATTCATCCTTCGCAAGATCAAGGTGCGTGACCTCGCCCTCGAATGTGGCCGAGATCGAAAGGGCTTTGGCTAGATGTTTAGCCGTGGCATTGAGGGTCGCCATGACGAGTGTGCGATTGCCCGGGTTGGAACCCTCACTAGATTTTTCTTTGACGAGGCGATCTAAGACAGCGCTATCATCGCTTTTGAAGAGACAGATCATGACGCCGGGCAGAGCTTCCCCACACGACGGCACGACAAACGCTGATGACCATGTTCCGGCGACGGCCAGCGCGCTCGCCATGCCATCGCCGGATACTTCACGTAGCGCCAGCAAGGTGAGCGCTGATGGTCTTCCCAGCAGCGGGGAAGCGGATTCGTTCCACGCCTCAGCAAAAGAGGAGATTAGTTGTTTCTCAAGCGGAGTTGACATTAAAACACCTTCAAAAGTAGGAGTGATGAATTGAGACAGGCTTGACCCCTCAGACGTTGTTTGGGGTGACGGGGGTGCGCTCGTCTTCGTCTCGATTAACAAACGAAAGGACATGAACGGCCGTGTGCCCACGATGGCCCACGAGCTCGCCATTAAACTTCACCACGCCGCCAACCGTCACCTCAATCGGCTCGTCTACACGATGGTCCAGCCGCAGCACATCGCCTGGAGCAATCTGCAACAGATCATTCATTGCGACTGTCGTGCCGCACAGATCAGCGGCGACGGGAAAAGTCAGTCCGGCCAAATTGTCGAGCAGCAAGCGGGTCTGTTCCGGCGGCACTTCACGGTTGCGCGCATAGAACGATTGATTAAATTTTTGGATAATCGGTTCAAGCGTGATCGCCGGGATGCAGAGGCTCATCATGCCCCGCGCTTCGTTGATTTGCAGGTGAAAGACGATGGAGATGACGACCTCGTTCTGCGGCACGATCTGCAACATTTGTGGGCGGGTTTCGCGTCCGATAAGTTTAATATCCAATTCGATAAACGGTTTCCATGCCTCGCGGAGGTCTTCAGTGACAACCTTGACAAAGCTCTCCAGTATCTTCTGCTCAATATCTGTG
>JACCTF010000761.1 GCA_013812565.1 Pyrinomonadaceae bacterium
GTTATTCGGCGGGCTTCAAAGCCGTCGGCACGCTGGTCTACGCATGGCCTGATGCTTACGAGAAAGCGCAAGCCGCCGACCGGATTTTGCGCCAGCGCCTTGACCGGCTGGGTCTTCGCTTTGATCAAATCTTAACCGAGTATGTCGGAGCGAACGCTACCCACGGAGCGCTTGCCGGAGAGCCATCGGTTGATGTGGCCGAGGTGCAACTGAGAGTCGGCGTGCGAAGCCATGACCGCCTGATGGTTGAAAGATTTACGAAAGAGATTGCGCCGCTCGTGCTGACTGGGCCGCCTGCCGTGACGGGCTTTGCCGGAGGTCGCCCCAAAGTCGAAGAGATCGTTGCTTACTGGCCCGCCCTTATCCCGAAGGCTGAGATTACCCCGCGCGTAGAGGTGATGGAAGCGTGAACCGGCGTGATGATCCACCCGAGATCCTAGGATTTGAGCGAGCGCATTTCGGCGCAGAGACCCCGCAATGGCAACGCGTCCGATCAGAGATAATCGCCGATTGCCGCGTCTTCCAAGTTCGTCATGACATAAGCATCAACCCGCGCGACGGAAGTCAGCACAACTTCTACGTTCTGGAAGCGCCCGACTGGATCAACATCGTGCCGCTCACTGCGGACAACAAGGTTGTGATGATCGAGCAGTACCGGCACGGCACAGGCGAGGTGACGCTGGAGATTCCCGGCGGCATGGTTGATCCGGGTGAAACGCCGCAAGGGGCTGCCGCACGCGAGTTGCTGGAGGAGACCGGCTATCGCGCCAGCGACGTCGTGCCGCTCGGTAAAACGCGCCCGAACCCAGCGATTCAAAATAACTGGATTCATACTTTCCTCGCTCGTGATGTCGAGTTTCAAAGCGCGCCGCTATTTGACGGAACGGAACACACCGCGGTGCGCCTTGTACCGCTCACGGACATACCTCGGCTAATCGCTGACGGAATAATTAACCATGCTCTTGTCGTGGTAGGTTTCCACCGGCTTCTACTTCATCAAAATAACTTCGTTTAGAGTTCAGCCTTTAGGCTGTAAGGAAGAATGTAAAGCACGCTAAAGCGTGAACTCTAAACATCAACAAAATTATGCGTATTCAGTTAATCAAACTTGCACACGCGCGCTCCGGCGACAAAGGCGACACGGCAAACATTGGCTTGATCGCGTTTCGCGACGAGTTCTATCCGGTGCTTGTTCGCGAAGTAACACGAGAGCGCGTCAAGCAGCATTTCGGCACTATATGCAAGGGCGAGGTGGAACGCTTCGAGCTACCGAACCTATCGGCGCTCAACTTCCTTCTGCATGCAAGCTTAGGCGGCGGCGGCACGCTATCTTTGATGACCGATGCACAAGGCAAAACCTTTTCGACGGCGCTACTACGCATGCAGATCAAACTCGCGGATGAGGAGGCGCATGCGCTTGGCTTGCTCTGAGTCTAAAGTTCAAGGTTCAAAGTTTAAGGTTCAAGGTCTAAAGTCGGTAAGATTCGCCTTCTGACTTTGAACATTAAACTTTGAACCTTGAACTTTGAACCTTGAACCCATAGGTACGTATGAATACGGGTCTTACCGAAAGAGAATCATCTGGCGATTGTAATCACAAGATGAACGATAAAGCAGAACACGCGCTCTACACGGTTGAGGGGACAGTTGCCCGCATCACGCTTAACCGCCCAGAGAAGCGTAATGCGTTAAACGCTGCTTTGATTAGTCAGATCAAGCAAGCGCTGCGCGACGCGGACCAGAACGATGCCGTGCGTGTTGTGGTGATCGCTGGAGCGGGCGCTGATTTCTGCGCTGGTGCAGACCTGGCGGAACTTCAGAAGATCTCTGAAAACTCAGTTACTGAGAATCTCGCGGATGCCGAGAGGTTGATGGAGTTGTTCACCTTGATTCGCGAGGTGCGTGTGCCGGTAGTCGCAGCAGTGCGTGGTCGCGCATTGGCTGGTGGATGCGGTCTTGCCACTGCCTGCGACATTGTGCTCGCTTCTCGGTCGGCCAGCTTCGGCTATCCGGAAGTGAAGATCGGGTTTGTTCCTGCAATGGTGATGGCGATCCTGCGGCGCAACGTCTCGGAGAAACAGGCGTTTGAATTGATCACGCGCGGCGCACAGATAAATGCGGACGAAGCCGAACGCGTCGGCCTTGTTAATCATGTCTTTGACGATGCGATATTTGTAGCAGAGGTCGACAGCTACGTTGCGGGATTCGAGAAGAACAGTCGCTCCGCCGTGATGCTCGCGAAGCGTCTGCTCTACCACATTGATGGGATGACGTTTGAATCAGCCGTTAGAGCCGGCGTCGATATAAATGCAATCGCACGCATGACCGAAGACTGTCAACAGGGTATTAAGAATTTTCTCCAGAAGTAGTACCGCCGCCTGCGCGCTTGCTCGGATGCTGGCAGTGTAAAAGAGATCAAGGATTAGGAGCGCACGAATGAAGAACATGCCATTAGGTTGTGAGTGCTTCAAAAGGGGTTTGGTGTTGATGGCATGTTCTTCACTGATATGCACGTCTTTGGCGCTGGCCCAGATGGATCGTCAACAAGCGCAAGGTGTTTTGCCGCAACCGCTGGTGAAGCTGAGCGTGCTGGTTACAGATAAGTTAAATCGCCCCGTAAGCGACGTGCGCCAAGATGAACTGCGCGTCTTCGAAGACGGAGCGCCGCAAAATATCTCCTTTTTCTCAAGAGAGGAAGTACCGATCAGCTACGGCTTGGTGATTGATAATTCCGGTTCCTTAAAAGAGCAATTGAACAATGTGGTCGAAGCCGGGAAGATGATCATTAACAGCAACCGGCCCGAAGACGAAACTCT
>JACCTF010001043.1 GCA_013812565.1 Pyrinomonadaceae bacterium
CCGCTGACCATCCCACCCCGAGGAAGACGAACGACAGCGGAAACATCGCCGCCTTCGCCAAGTACCCCAGACCGAGCACCAAACCTAACAGCGCGAAAGTCCGCGATCCCGCCAGCTCTCGCTCACGACGGATGCGCACGACAAGGCCGGCGGCCAGGTACACACACGCCGCCACGCACATGTCCGGCGTTACATACCGCAGCGTGATCAACTCCAGCGACGACCAGACGAACAACGCATAGCCCACCACTACCCACGCCCACCCCGGCAAGCCCGTCCACCCGCCGCCGGCTGCCCGAGACTGTTGATACCGGATCATCTCGCGCAGGAAGAAGGCGAAGGAGCCGAGCGCCGCTACATAGACCAACAGGTTGACCAGATGCGCGGCGGCGAACTCCCAGTACGAGGAGGGACGCAAGAAGAACAGCGCCGCGCCCAACAGCCAGGAATACAGCGGGCTCCAGTAGCCGTTGACGGCCATCCGCCAATCGCCGCGCCAGTACGCCTCACCCATGTCCAGATAGGAGATGCCGTCGCCATCCATGTTATGGCGGCTGGCCCAGGCATGAAGCAGGCCGAGCATAAGGGCGATCACCCAGCACACCACCTCTAGCCGCCGCAGGCGGCGAGTTTCGATTGTCCCTCCGGCGGAGATGGGCGCCCTTCGCTCGCCGGTTTCTTCAATCATCTCCAGAGTGTTGATCATGCCGCCCTTTTACCGACGCGGAACCTGAACGTTAGTTCAGTTGACTTGAGTTGATCTCGGTAAGTTGCACAGATAGATGCCGGGAGCGGACGTAAGCAGATGTGAGCGTTTGTGAACGGGGGGTATAAGATGAACGATTGAGAATCTACGGCCAAGCGTTCTCTTTCGGGTCGACCAAGTTGCCTTCCGGCGCAGCCCCTTGACGCTTGACGGAGATTGAGCGGGCCCCATCAACAAGTCCCCGCTGCCGCGCCCCGACAACCCGAAGTCTCATCCAGGAAGGGGCAGAGGCAAAGGACAACAGATCGAGCATCAGCTCTACAAGGGCGTACCACAGCAACCACATGATGCTTGTGAGCGTCATCGATTCAGACAATTGATTTCGCGCTACGCCGTAACTGCTCTCGTAGATCTGGGCGGCACCTTCGACGCGGGAAGTCATCGTTCGATGATGTTTAAGATGCAAATCGCCGCATAGAACAAGCCGCCATCTCTTCCCCACTCTCATCGAGAAATTAGCGTCTTCTGCCCCGAAGGTCGGCAGCCCTTCATCGAACCACATACCGGCAATTGCCTCCCGGCGGTAGAGCATACAAAACCCGCCCAACCAAGAAACATCCAGACAGCCGCTGAATGCCGGCTGAATGCCGACGGGCACCACTAAACCGCATTTCCCCAAAACGCCGGGTCGGAGGCTCGGGTAGAAACCCAAAGCCCTGCGCACTTTGTGCTTCAACCGTACGGGAGACCCGTAGCCGATCACGTCGTAACCCGTCACACCGCCCACATCTTTCATACCGCTTTGCTGAAACAGTTCGATGGTTTGGGCGATAAAATCTTTATCGAAGGTCACGTCATCATCGAAGAAACAGATCACCTCTCCCCGGGCTTCTCTGAGGCCGACGTTCCGCTGCCGAGTCAACCCTTTCCGGGATTGAATTATTCGCAAATTCACACAATCACCAACCCGGCTGACAAAGCTCTCAACCCTGTTTCTAACGGACGCGTCTTCGCCGCTGCCGTCAACAATCAGAATCTCGCTGTCCCGATGCGTTTGAACAATCAAACATTCGAGCAGGTCTTCTAAGGCGTCAGCCCGGCGGTAGGTACAGATAATTATCGAGACGAACATGGCACCTTGTTAACCGGCTGATTTCCGCCGAAAGTCGCCGATGCACCTTCGGTAGAAAACCTCGTTCTGTTCAAGTAAGTTTTGCGTGGAGAAATTCTTCCTGACCCGCTCACGCCCCGCCTCGCTTAACCGCCGCGCTAAGTGGTCATCGGTCAACACACGGATGATAGCCTCGGCGATTTCACACGGTTGATCCGGATCTATCAGCAGACCGTCACGCTCGTCCTCGATTAACTCGGGACCGCTACCGCGTCGGCTATATATGGTCGGGCAGCCGCAGGCCATCGCTTCCAGCGGCGCAAGGGCGAAAGCCTCGGCGTAAGATGGAAATACGGCCAAGCGCGCGCCCCGTAACGCTTCAAAGAGTTTCGCTCGGTCAACATGGCCGTGAAAACGCATGCTTTCCCGCGCCCGGCCGTTATGCTGCGAAAGGAGAAAAGACTGCATCGATCCTCCGTCGTCGGTGCGCCCGTCTTTACCGAAGACGTGCAACTCGGCTTCATCGCAGGCCTCTATGACGCGGGGCCACGCCTTGACAAGCGGAACGATCCCCTTCTTCGCTGTTAAGGTTCCGGTGAAGACCACATGCTTTCTCGACTCGGCAGCGACGCTTCCGCCGTTGTAAAACTCGACAGGATTGTATAGAACGGCGTCGGGACCCGTGCGCAAGTCAAACAGTTGCTGCGTCTTGTCGGCCGTGTAACGACTGACCGAACACCAGAAATCTGCTCGTCGCAGCGATGCCCGCTCGAGCCGGAATGCCGTGCGTCTGACGGGTCGTCCGAGTTCGGCCGCGAAGTAACTCATGGAACCGTGTAGGCGAACAACAATCGGCACTGGGAGCTTCGGCCAACCCGCGGCCCACCCTTCCCAATCCGGGACTTCAACCAAATCTATTTCCCCATCACGACTCCAGCGTGCCACCATTCGAAAAAGTTGGCGGCGGGCCGTCACCCAGCCGAGGCGGTGGGCGGACCGTCGCAAACGCCGGACGCGAACGCCGCCATCCTCTTCATAATCAGGGGCCGGGTAGCTCGCCGGATACATGCCCGCCACCCGTACTTCGTGCCCCGCCTGCACCAGGGCGCGGGCGAGCACTTGGGTCATGGTGCCGATGCCGCCGTGCGGCCCCGGCGGGTACTCGTTGCACAGAAAGCAGACGCGCAGCAAATTCAACGCGCGATCGTCTCCAGCACTTCAATGATCCGTTCGCCGGACCGACCAAGCGGAGTGCTCACTTCCAACTCCACCAGCCGCCGACGATTATCGGAATCTAGACTGGGATCCTTCAAGTAAGCGTTGACGTGCTCAACGAGTTCTTCGGGCGAGCGGGCGAAGCGGGCGGCGCCCAGTTCTACCACCGGGCGGTAATGTTCGAACTTGTAGTAATACTCCCAAAGGGGTTTGCCGAACGGCGGCGGGCTCGCCACATCGAACGCGATGTTGACGACGGGTTTGTTATGAAGCGCGAAGTCGAGCGTCATTGTCGAAGCGAGGTTGATGTTTAGATCGGCATGGTGAGTTAAGTTCGCGAGGAACTGAAGATCATCACCGAGCGGGATCACGCGGGTCCAGTCTCCGGGCACGGTGTGTAACCAGGTCGGCTGGGCGTAGATCAGTTCCGGGTAGTCTCTGCACACTTCCCGGTACCGGCTGCCGTTGTCCACCGGCGCCGGACGTAGCAATACCTGCGGGCGATTGTCGATACGTCCGGCGCGAACCAAATTCATCAGCGCCCTGACATGTTCCTGATCTTCCGGGCAGGTGCCGGCGTCCCCGCCCGAGTAGCAGAGCAGCGGGCGTGACGGGTCGGCGTTGATCCGTTTGAAGAACTCCACGCGGGGCCAAAGCAAACTGTCGTCCGCATAAGCATCGAACTGGGGCGTGCCGACGATATGAACTTGTTCGGGAACCACGTCCGGGTAATACCGCAACAGCTCCCCGCGCATGTGCTCGCTCCATACCAGGTAGTGATCGAAGGGCGCAGCGATGCGTCCTTTGCTCGTCAAATTGTCCCAGCTAAAGATAAACGTAGCTGTCGGGATGCCGAGAGACCTGGCCGCAAGTACGGGCGGGATGATGACCGGGGGCCGCTGGTGCGAACAAAAGAGCACCGACGGCTTCGTCTCTTTGAACAGCCGACGGTAGTGGTCAACTTCCGGCAGGCGGGCAACGGCCGAACAGTGCCAGTGGTCAAGCAACTGTATTCCGCGCGAAGAAGCCGCAGCGCTCCCGATGAGTCGGGCGGCGCGGCGGGCCGCCTGCGTCCGCCACGTCCCCGTCATCGGCAACCTCAGGTTGTATCGCATCGCCTGCGTATCGGCCCAGCGCATCTGCGCATAAGCTAGCGCGTTGCGCAGAGTGAACGAAAGGTACTCGTCACGCTGAGAGATGAACGGTTGCCAGTGAACTTTGCCGGCAAGCCCGTTAAGCTTGGCGCGGTAGGGTGCCAGCAACTCTTCGGGAACCACATGCAAGACCTGCACTTCCCCTTTCTCGCCCGCCCGGCTGAGGAAATCTCCCAGGAAAAAGTTGCGCACGCCCACCCCGTCGGGGACTAGCAGTAACAGATTCATTCCAGAGTTCTCACTGAATCGGATCAACCGTTTCTTGCTTCCGACGCTCTGCTACGACCTCTGCTTCGGCGCGGCGAGCGCTGATGCCTGTTCCTTGTCTGGCGGAAGGGAGATTTGATCGGGGCGTGTGAAAAGTTCCGGCGCGAGGGATGAGGTAAACATGCAGGTGTACATGAGACGGTCGCGCTCGCGGGCCAGCCCCCCTTTGTGATAGCCGCGCGTGTCGGCGAAGATGATTGTGCCTTTGGGTCCCGTACACTTCATCCACCGCTCAGGCGGGACGACCTCGGCCAGCTGCGCGTCATCGCTGCGCATCACGTAGCCGTCTTCGAGAAAGTAGGCAGGCTCGCGCGGCAGTTTTTTCTTAAAGTGTGTGCCCGCCGCGTAAGTGAACGGGCCTGCGCCATCGTCAACATCTGAGAGGTAAACGAATATTTTAAGGACGTGATGAAGATCGTCCCGGTCGCGGTGCCAGAATTGTGAGGCGCTGGCCTCGTCCTGCGTGGTGAAGGTGTGCCAGACATTGTAAAAACGTAGCCGGGTATACATCCCGAAGTAAGCGTTAGCGATTCGCGGTATGGGTTTCTGCAGGGCGAAGCGCACATAGACGTCGCTCGGATCAAGCGTCGGGCGCTCGCCCAGAAGCGGAAAGATAAAGGTCTTTTTTTGTTTGCCGTCGCGGTCGTCGGCTGCTGTGCGCGCAGCAGCCAATTGCTCCCGCTGCTCGTACTCCAGCCCTTCGACGGCTGCACTCAACTCGTTGTA
>JACCTF010000765.1 GCA_013812565.1 Pyrinomonadaceae bacterium
GTAAAGGGCAGACGGTTAATCACACGGTGCCGCGCCGCGTTGTTCCCGTCGGTCAGGAAATTTATCGCATGACGAACGAAGCAATGCACCGGTTTCACAGAGACTCGGCAGGGCGTCTGATGTTGCACTACTATTCGCAGATCCTCGCCGGGGCCGGACTTTTAGCCGTGCCGCTGCTTGAGGCGATCATCGAACAGCTCGAAAGCGCGTGCGCCAAGGAGGAAGGGCGGCAGCTCTCGGTTTTGCGGAAGTCGCTTGCGTGGCAACGTACGATGGGCGGAATGCGTCTTTAACCACGCAGCTTTTTCTTCAGATCGAGGAGGTATGAGAATGAAGATGGCACGCTCAAGTTTAGGGTTAGCACTGTTGGTGCTGTCAGCTTTTGCCGCACACAATGTAATCGCGCAACGGGGACGCCCCGTTGCTGATTCAGCTAAAACAGACACTGGAAACACACAGAGTGCGCCAACACAGCCTGCGCCGCAAACCGTGCGGGCGAAGTACGAAGGCGGCGTGCTTGGTTATCACAAAAAGCTCAACGGCACGCTCTTCTTTGACGACGAGAACCGCCGTTTGCTGTTCCGCGATGAGCGCCAACGCCAAGTGCTCTTTGTTCCTTATGATGCCGTACTGGCCGCCTACGCTGATACACAATCAAGAAGGCCGACCGCGGCTACGGTTGTCTCGCAGGTGCCTCTGCCGTATGGCCTTAATCTGCCGGCGATGTTCATCCGTAAAAAGTATCGGTACATGACGCTTCAGTATAAAGACCCGGACACGCAAGCGGCGGGCATCACCAGTTTCAAATTGGATAGTAAAAACATGCTCGACTCGGTGGTCATGACGCTTGCTTCTAAAGCTGGTCTCGTCAAACGCGGCGATGCTTACTTGCGCCGCGCCGAACCAGTGCCGCAAGCAACAAACAGCAAACAAACATAATAGATGTTGGTACGCTAAGTTCTCGTTCGGTACTCGCGAAAATCGGTTTCAACAATCTTTCCCAAAAACTTTGTAGCAAAAAGAAGGCGGTGCATTCCACAGGCACAGCCTTCTTTTTGTGCTGAATGCAGCTTCGCCATTGGTCACGGCATGCTGTTATTATCGGCATTGTTCGCATCAAGCTTGCAGCTATATGTTAGTTAATCCAACCTCAACAGTGCATCCAGCCTCAGTCGCTTCAGCGATTGGCAAGTCGTCGGTAGCTTTACGGTGCACCGCGCTGGTTAAACGCTATGTGGACGTGTTGGCCGTCAACGAGCTCGATCTTGAAGTTTATACAGGCGAGTGCTTCGGCCTGCTTGGGCCAAACGGTGCAGGCAAAACCACCACCATAGAGATACTCGAAGGACTCACGGCGCGCGACGGCGGCACGGTCGAGGTGCTCGGACAAGCTTGGGGAACAACGGGCGATCAAGCTTTGCGCGAGCGCATCGGCGTTCAGCTTCAAGAAACACAACTCGCCGATAAGCTCACAGTGAAAGAGACCGTGCGCTTATTTCGCAGCTTCTACCGGCGCGGCCGCGAAGTCGATGAAGTGATTCGCATGGTGGAGTTAGACGAGAAGCGTGGCGCGCGTGTCGGCAAATTGTCGGGTGGACAGAAGCAGCGTCTGGCAGTTGCCTGCGCGCTGGTCGGCAATCCCGATCTTCTCTTCTTGGATGAACCGACGACGGGGCTTGACCCGCAAGCGCGCTTGAAGCTGTGGGATATTGTGGAGCGGTTTCAAGCGAGCGGCGGCACTGTGATTTTGACGACGCATTATATGGAAGAAGCAAGCCGTTTGTGCGACCGTGTCGGCATCATGGATCACGGACGCATCATCGCGCTCGGAACGCCCGGCGCGCTTATCGAATCGCTCGGCGCAGACCAGATACTGGAGTTCAGCACGCGCCTTAAGCTTGCTGAAGGAACGCTTGAACTGCTGCCGGGAGTCCGCGGCGTACGCGTGCGTGCCGAAGGATACTCGCTTACTGTTTCAGATATTGGAACGGCTCTACCGGCGCTGCTGGCCGAACTCGACAAACAACAAGCCGAGCTTATTACGCTTACGACGCACCAGGCGACGCTTGAAGATGTCTTCGTTAGCTTGACGGGAAGGATGTTGCGCGATGCCTGAAATAAGGGAGAAACTCAGCGCTGAGGAACTGGCTGATGGAAGCGCGCGGGACGAACGCAGACAAGGTAGCGAGCGACAGGTGAGCATGCAAGGAAGCAAGCGACAGGCGAGCGTTCAACATAACGTGGAGCAGACAAGCGTTCGAGCCTCTCAGTCATTGAGGGATCGAACACGCGAAGGGGCGCTCAACAATGCGCGAGCGCGTCATCCGCTGGTTGAACTGACGCTTGTGCGGCTGCGCGAATTTACGCGCGAGCCGGAAGCGGTCTTCTGGGTCTTCGTATTTCCGGTGCTTCTCACTTGCGCTCTCGGTATCGCCTTTCGTAATACTGCGCCGGAGAAGCATCGCGTTGCGGTCGAGAGCAGCGACCGAAGTGGCTCTCAATCATCTATCAACACGATGGCTCAATCTCTCAAGGGTTCCGCGGACATCGACGTTGTGGTGCTTTCGCCTGCGGAAGCAGCAGGAGCTTTACGCAGCGGACGGGTTGATCTGGTTGTCCGCTCAACCGATGAAGGTAGCCAGAGAGCACAATCAAGTCCGGCCCCATCCTTTGAATATCGTTATGACCCGACGCGGCCCGAAAGCCGTATGGCGCGACTCGTTGCCGATGATGCACTGCAACGGGCAGAGGGACGGACGGATGTCACACGCGCGCGCGACGAAAGAGTCACTGAGCCGGGAGCGCGCTACATAGATTTTCTGATTCCCGGTTTAGTCGGATTGAATCTGATGGGCAGCGGAATGTGGGGTATAGGCTTCGCGATAGTAAGTGCGCGGACGCGAAAGCTGCTCAAGCGGTTTGCCGCGACGCCGATGCGCCGCTCTCATTACCTGTTTTCGTTTGTGCTTTCGCGCCTCGTCTTTCTCACGCTCGAAGTGGCGGCAGTGATCGGCTTTGCGTGGATCGTGTTCGGCGTGGCGGTGCAAGGCTCGCTCGTTGAACTCGCAGTAGCTTTGCTTCTTGGCGGTTTAATGTTTGCCGGAATCGGATTGCTTGTCGCCGCGCGGCCACGAACTGTCGAGGGCGTATCGGGGATGATGAATTTAGTGATGCTGCCGATGTGGCTTCTCTCCGGCACGTTCTTTTCGTCCGAGCGCTTTCCTGAAGTTTTGCAGCCGTTCATCAAAGCGCTGCCGCTGACGGCGCTCAATGATGTGCTCCGCGGAGTGATGAGCAACGGCACGTCGCTCGCGGCAAATTGGCCGGAGTTGATAATCATGATTGTCTGGGGCATGGTCAGCTTTGCGCTCGCGCTGCGGTTATTCCGCTGGCAATAAACAGTGCGCAGAATTGGAAAAAGCGGGTTTCACAAAAGGGGCACGATCAGTAATGTTAAGAACCATGCTCAACAGCAAGATTCACCGGGCCACCGTTACCGGAGCAGACCTTCACTACATCGGCTCGATCACCATTGATTCATTGCTACTCGAAGCCGCCAACATATTCCCCTTTGAGCGCGTGCAGGTGGTGGACATCACCAACGGCAACCGGCTCGAAACCTACACCATCGCCGGTGAAGCGGGCACAGGCATCGTGCAGTTAAACGGTGCCGCCGCTCACCTGGTAAACGTTGGCGACCTTGTAATCATCATGTCCTACGTCGAAGTCGAAGATTCGAAGGCTGCGGAATGGCACCCGGTCGTAGTGCTCGTAGGCGAGCAAAACCGGATCACTGAAGTACGCGGCATGCGCCCCACCAGCCTCAAGCCTGCGGATGCCGATGGTTGATATAATCTCAAACGAATCACACGAGATTGGTACGCTTCACCTAACCCACCTAACAATTAGCCGCTGACGGGAAGCAGGATCAAATACTTTCATGCAAGCTTTACCCGTTGATGCGCTCCTGCCGGGGATCATCCAGTCTTTACGCGACTCGCCCAACTTAATAATCGAAGCCACGCCCGGAGCAGGCAAGACGACGCGCGTTCCCATCGCTTTGCTTGATGCAGGACTGGCAGGTGGAGGGGAAGTCTGGGTGTTGGAGCCGCGGCGGTTAGCGGCGCGCATGTCGGCGCGGCGCGTAGCAGAAGATCGAGGTGAGCAACTCGGCGAGACGGTCGGCTATCAGGTACGGTTCGATGAAGTCTCCAGTCAGCGCACCCGTTTGCGTTTTCTCACTGAGGGCATACTCACACGGCGTCTGCTTCATGATCCACAACTTTCGGCGGTGGGTGTGGTGATTCTCGATGAATTCCACGAGCGCCACCTGCAAGCCGATCTCGCGCTCGCATTACTGCGGCGGTTGCAACGAGAGACGCGCCCGGATCTCCGGATCATTGCAATGTCGGCGACGCTCGATGCCGGATCAATCGCTCTTTACTTGGGGAACTGTCAAACAGTTAGCGCGGAAGGTCGCCGCTTCGAGGTCGCAGTTGAACATCTCGACCGGCCCGATGATCGATTGCTTGAAGCGCAGGTCGAAGGAGCCGTCAGCCGATTGATTAGTGATAATCTTGATGGCGATGTGCTGGTTTTTCTTCCCGGCGCTGCCGAGATTCGGCGAGCGCAAGAAGCCTGTGCGGGGCTGGCATCAAAAGCTGATCTGTTGGTCGTGCCGCTGCACGGCGAGTTACCCGCGGCGGAACAAGACCGGGCGCTACGCCCTGCCGGGCAGCGTAAAATTATTCTCTCGACCAATGTCGCCGAGACTTCTGTGACGATTGAAGGCGTCGTGGCAGTGATCGACTCAGGACTGGCGCGCAGGCCCGGACACTCGCCGTGGTCAGGATTGCCGACGCTCAATACGGGGCGCATCAGCCAAGCCTCTGCCACGCAGCGCGCCGGACGTGCCGGGCGAACACGTCCCGGTAAATGTCTGCGTCTCTACACCCGGCAGGATTTCGTTGCACGCCCCGCACACGAAACACCGGAAATCAATCGCCTTGATTTAGCTGAACCCGCGCTCGAACTTCACGCCGCGGGAATCACAGACCTTAATAACTTCGAGTGGTTCGAGTCGCCATCAATTGATGCGCTCAGTGCCGCTGAAACTTTGCTGCAACGCTTAAGCGCGGTTGATGGAAGCGGCAGAGTGACAACGCTCGGAAGTCGCATGCTGCGCCTGCCGCTGCATCCGAGGCTCGCGCGCGTGGTGGTTGAAGCCGAGTCGCGCGGCGTGATTCGCGAAGGGTGTCTCGTCGCAGCGCTTATCAGCGAGCGCGACATCCGCGCCGGTAACATCATGTTTGACGCGCGCCCGCGCCAGAGAGCAAACGCTAAAGTGAGCAGCCCCTCTGATCTACTCGAACTTGCAGACCTTTTTGCCAAAGCTGAAGCAATGAATTTCGCGCCGGATCAATTGCGGCGGATGAACCTTGATGCGAACGCGGTGCGTGCAGTTGATCGTGTGCGACGTCAACTCGCGCGACTATGTGAAGGCAGAGCTGCAAGAGGCGAAAGGAAGCGGGGGGAACTTTCATCTGCTCAAGAATCAGAATTGTTAATCTCTATCTTAACGGGCTACCCTGACCGCGTTGCGCGCCGCCGCACGTCTGCGAATGAAACTCGACAAGCGGGAAATGAACTGCTGCTCGCAGGCGGGGGAGCGGCGGAGCTGGTGCCGGAGAGCGTGGTGCGTGCGGCAAAGTTTCTCGTCGCCGTCGATGCCGAGGAGCGCCGCGCGGCAGGCGGCAGATCAAGCGGACGAACAATGGTGCGCTTGGCGAGTGCGATTGAGCCGGAGTGGTTGCTTGACCTCTTTACTGATCGAATCAGCGAAACAATCGAAGCGCGGTGGAACGCGCAAGCGGAGCGCGTCGAGGTTGTCGAGCGTCTCGTCTACGATGAACTTGTGCTTAATGAAAGTCGCACACGTGAATCAAGCGGCGTGGATGTTCGCCCCGAAGTTACTCGCGTGCTCGTCGAAGCCGCACAGGCCGCGGGCGTGCAGGCTTTCGCTGATCAAGAACCAATTGATCGTTTCCTCAGTCGCGTCGAGTTCATAGCGCGAACGTCTCCTGAATCTCACCTCTCCGTTTTGAGCGAAGATGATGTGCGCGCCGGGCTGGTGCAGTTATGCGAGGGTAAGCGCAGCTTCGCGGAAGTACGTGAAGCTGCGCGGACAGGCAAGCTGCTTGATGGCCTACGACAGAAACTCAGTGCTGAGCAACTGCGGATGCTCGCGGGCGTGGCTCCCGAGCGGGTGACGCTCGCAGGCGGGCGGCAGGTGAAAGTAAATTACGAACGAGGGCAAGCGCCGTGGATCGCATCGCGTCTGCAAGATTTCTTCGGGATGCGTGAGGGACCTAAGATCGCTGGTGGCAGAATCGCCATCGTGCTGCATCTGCTGGCACCAAACGGGAGACCAGTGCAGGTGACCGAAGACTTGACGGGTTTCTGGACGCGCCATTACCCGCAAGTACGACGCGAACTCAGTCGTCGCTATCCGCGCCATGCGTGGCCGGAAAATCCGCTCCAAGCTCTATCGAAAGGAAGCTGAAAGCGATTCCCATGTGCGTCGATAGAGCGGCAGAAACTTAAACTGCGTCTCCCAATTAGCCGGGTGTTGTGGGCCGCTCATTCGATTGATGAAATTGTTGATGGGCATACGCACCAATTGCACGTGTCCGAGTCGCCCGCTTTCACGCTTGCTTTTGTACTCACAATTCATCTCACCAAGCAGCGCATCGCAACGCCCGGCTAATTCATCAACAGAAATTTCAGTGCTCTCATCGAACGCACCGATGAGGACGATTTTGTAATGGGGCAGCGGCTCATCAACCGGTTGAGACGGTACGCAGGTCAAGAAAGCATCAGATTTCAACGAAGCAAATTCTTCACGGAGTTGCTGAAACACGGTGCTCACCTGTTTGGCCGTGAGCTTCTCTCCGGTGAAGGAGTATTCGAGATCGCGTCGGCGCACGAAACGCAGATCCGGCAGTTTCCCAACTTGTCCCCGACATAGAAAAAGATCGCCCGTCTGGTAGCGGCAGAGTCCGTAAGGATCGCTTACAACCATTGTGTACGTTCTTCCCGCCTCAAGCTGATCGGCAGTCAGCAGGTTCTTCGGTCGGTCGTCCATTCCTTCTTCAATAAACTCATAGAGCACACGGCTCGCGAGCGGCAGAAAAGCTACGTTGTCATTGCGAAAGCAACTCACGGTTTCGATAGTCTCGGTTGACATCGAATACATGGGGATGAGCCGGTAACGTTCAGGGGGAAGATGGATGGCGATGCGATCAAGGAATGGCTTAACGTAGCCGCCCGTCCAGCAGACATAGCCAGCGACCCCAGGCGCACAATCGTCTAGGTGAAGCGGTGCTGCGCTCGTTGCGATGCGACGGAGGCGCGTGCTACTGCCGCGCGAAGCGAGACGCGCGGCGATCATGTGGAGTGTAGGATGGAATGTCTCAGGCCGCTCGCACCAATCCTTGATCAACCGGGAACTTCGTTGCCACTCAGTGGCGAATTCGTCGAGGAAGACGGAGAGCGTCGAAGGGTTGGTGCTGTAGAGAACGCCTGGATTGGCAATGGTCAGAATCCACAAGCGCACAGCCGTCGCTCCATAGCAGGACGCGAGGGCTTGCAGTATTGGATGAGACTGTATCCGGTAGGGAGCCTGGAGCGTAGAAAGATACGGCGGCCGCCCCTTCTCATCGATCAGCATCGAGGTGAGCGAATCATCTCTACTCAAAGAACTGAAGACATAGAGGCTTGTGCGCTTGATACCCAGTGCTCGATAGCAGCGGGCGAAGACATCTATGTAAGCAAACTTGGTTGAGCGCAGACGTTTCTTTGTGTAAAGGATGCGCTTAGGCTTGGCAGTTGAGCCGGAGGTGAGTGCGAATCTCGCGTCACCACCAATGTGAGCGGCAGCGTTTTCAATAAGCTCTTCGAGCGCGGGGCCATACGATAAAATCGGCGTGTCTGCGTTTATCTCGTACCGCCGTTTGAGGCGCTTCTGATTCCAGCAGAAAATGCTGACTTTAATTCGTTGGATGATCTCCAGCCCGAGCCCGATCCTTCTGATGCCGAACCCGATCAACCAGCGCAGGCAGTCGTTGACAATGCCTCTCATCTCAATTCGCGCTCGGCCACGTCGAGTTGCTCTTGATACATCTCGGCCATAAGACGAACGTCGTCGGACGTGAGTAGACCCGGATCATAAGTGAAAGTGAGCCAGGTCTGACCGTGGTGCGTCGCGCCGTTGATCGCCACCGAGTGGCGTCGGTGCAATTGGCCGATGCATTCAATCTGTTCCAGGTGCTGAAAGATTTCGTCTTCGCTTTCGCTCCATCTTTCGGCATGAGAGAAGACGCCGGTTGCCATATCAACCCAGGGGCGATTGAGATAGCAGCGGAGCGGTTTTACTATTAGCCACAGCGGCAAGCGTGCCAGCGGAACTTCTTGCGGGACGGCCCATTCGCCATGCTCTCTGCCCCAGGAGATTTGCCGACGAACCTCGCGACACTTGTCTAGCAGCGAGGCCGTATCAGCATACCGAGCGTAAATGCGTATCCGGCTGGTGCCATTACCAAAACCTGAAAAGAAATGTTGCCGGATGTTGACGGGAAGCCATACGCTTACCTTTCGTTTGTGCCCCGCACCGTGCATGCGGTTCCAGCCGATGAACACTTCAAGCGCACATGTAATGAGCAGATCATTGTAAGTAAAGCCGCCAGCCGTGCGGATTCGCTTGCGCAGATTAGCCGCCGCAATTTTGATGGTGTGCCAGTGTCGTGTTCGCGAAGGTTGACCACAAGATCGGGACCATGAATTCGACAAAGGATGTGATGGCCCGCGATAAGCGAACCGACTTTGCTTCACGGGCGACGGATGAGTTTGCAGAGGAAGTGGGTTGAAGGCGGAAGCCTCGGCGATAAAGCTCTCTTGCCCTGATGCTACACGGAGTTGATGACGCAGCCACATCGCTGCGCTCAAGCCGTCAACCGCGGCATGGTGAAAGCGTGTGATCAGTTTTACTCGGCCGTCGGTATTGTTAGTTATGACGAGTTGTTGCACGGGCGCTTGTTCGCGGGGGTCAAAGGGGCGGTCGAGAAAATCTTCGATGCGGCTCGTGATGGTCGCATCGGGGGACGCTTCGAGAATCGTGATGTCGTCGCTTGGCATGGGCAAGCGACGATATTGCTTGCCGTCGATGTACGAGCCGGTCGTTGGATAGCGATTCCTCGCGCTACTCGCTCCAATTCGTAGAGCTTCAATGCCCGGAGCCTGCTTGAGGTGAAAGACCAACACAAAGTCGAGCGGGCGCATGGAGCTGTCCATCACAGAACAGACGAGATCAAGGGTTGATAATTCAATCTCATTCGCAACGTGTGAGTTCATGGCTTCTGAAAGTCACGCCGGATGTCGCGTCGGGGCAGAAGGGAAAGCAGCCGTGTCCCCGCGCTGGCCGGAGCCTCTTCAACGAAATGCTTCAACTCAATCCAGGAAAGTTTTGGCTGCAAGTGATGCTCGCGGTGCATCGATAAACCCAGCGAGAACCAGTACATGAAACGGCCATAGTAGTTGTGTGAGCGCGCTTCGGCCGGGCCGGTAGAGAAACCCTCATGGGTTTGAACGGCGAAGGGATACCACAGAAGAATCGAGACGAGGATCAGCGGCGGAACCATTCCCCAGAACAATCGGGATGGACCGACGAACGCTAGAACCGTTGCGTATAGTGCGAAGATCAGGGTGTAGTTGAGCACCAACTCGGCTACATCCGCGCTTTTAATTTGACCACGCCGCCATAGCCAGAAGAACCACTGGTGCGGCATGGCGACGGCGCGCAGTGGAATCTCAAGGACGTTGCGCGACTTCATAAAGTGGTCAGGGTCTTGGTCAGGAACATTTGTGTGGGCATGATGCAATCGATGAGTCTTGCGAAAGTTCGTGTAGGGAACCATGCTGGGCAGCAGGGCAATACGCCCCCACCAGAAGTTCGCACGCTTGGTGCGCCCTAGATGTCCATGAACACCTTCATGGGCCATCACTGTACCGATGAAGATGAGATAAGTCCGCAGCAGCACATCGATGACGAATTGAAAGAGATTCGAGGGCTGCAAGAAGAGCATGCCAATCGAGATCATAACAACTAGGCAGATTACTGACCGACTAAGAAGATATATCTTGTGCCTCGGCCAGTAAGTCGGAATTGGCGATGTGCTGCGCGGGCGGCTAACAGTGCTCATCATGAGTCGCATCCTCTGTTCGTTGATCAAAGTAATATTCATGCTTCGGTGTTTTGTACGGTGAGCATAGACGGTAGGTTAGATTGCCGCTGTAAGAAGTGTAGCACTTCATGAAGTGTCACAACCATACAATGTGAAAGCGTGAAATGAGACTCAATCTCGGTTCATTCGTGGCCGAACGATTTTCTTAAATGCTATAGTTACGAAAAGCAGAAGGGATAGAAGTATGTTTTGCAGCATTACACAAAACCGAGGTTTGGAAAATTAAGTTTTGATTAAGGAGTGGATACATCATGCACGAGGAACTTGTCAGCTTGCTCTCGAATATCGAAGTCACGCGACGAGAGTTCGTGATGACCACGCTCATCGCAGGTTTTGCACTCGCGGTGCAGCCCATCCAGGCGCAGACCACTATCACCACCGACACCACTGGCCTTGTTGCAGGCGAGGTGAAAATTCCAACTGCTGACGGCCAAATCCCTGCATATCAGGCGATGCCTGCCACCGGCAAATCATTCCCCGTAGTGTTGGTTGTCCAGGAAATCTTCGGCGTGCATGAACATATCAAAGACATCTGCCGCCGCTTTGCCAAACTGGGTCACATGGCGATTGCCCCTGAACTATATGCTCGTCAGGGAGACGTGTCGAAGCTGCCTGACTTCAACGAAATTATTTCAAAAGTCGTCTCCAAAGTTCCCGATGCTCAAGTGATGTCAGACCTTGATGCGACCGTGGCGTATGCCAAAAAGTCCGGCAAAGGACAGACGGCCAAACTCGGCATCACGGGATTCTGCTGGGGCGGGCGCATCGTGTGGCTTTATGCCGCGCACAATCCGCAGCTGAAAGCGGGTGTTGCGTGGTATGGGCGGTTGGTCGGCAGAGACAGCGGCAACGAATTGCAACCGAAGAACCCAGTTGATGTTGCCACCTCGCTCAAAGCGCCGGTGCTAGGTCTCTACGGCGCGGATGATCAAGGCATCCCACTCGATACGGTGGAACGGATGCGTGTGGCATTAAAAGAAGCGAAGGGCGCAGCCAGGCAATCAGAGATAATCGTTTACCCGAAGACTCCGCACGGTTTTCATGCCGATTACCGGCCGAGCTATCGCCCCGAAGAAGCGAAGGAAGGATGGCGACGTTTGCAGGAGTGGTTCAAGAAACACGGCGCCGCTTGAGCCTTGTGCTAAATCTCAACTGCAGAGGGAGTGACAATTACGCCAAACTCCATGAAGAGAACTGCGCGCGCAGCCACCACAGCTTACACGCGCAGACCGATAAGGTATTACCTTTGTGCTATCTCATGCCAACAAATAGGGCGGCCACTTCACGCACGTAATCACCTCGATCAGCGTTTATTGAAATAATAGACCTCGCAACTTCCCTTAAGTATCGGATCATCCGTTTCCAGGCTCTCACCCACCTCACTGAGAAGAACTTTGTACCGCCCTATCTTAGTGAAGATTAACCTCCTTTTGGCTTGCCCCGTCACATTCACTCTTTGCGGGTAGATGCCCCGCAGCTTGCTACTGCGAAAATTTATT
>JACCTF010000784.1 GCA_013812565.1 Pyrinomonadaceae bacterium
TGATCCATCACGAACTGAAGTGAGCGGCGTACTTCTCCCATGTTCCACACAATCTCAATGCGCGGGCTGGACTTCGCTGCCTCGCGTAGGAAGCGCTGGTGGTATGCCAGTTGCCGCCCAAGGTTGAGCTGCGCGAGTCGTTGTGGAGTCGCTTCCTCGCGATGCGTATAAGAGCCGAAGCTTACAATATGGCCGAGGCGAAAAAGAATTCGCTCCGCGCGACCATGCACAAACTGTGTCATCTCTGTTCGCCGATCCAGGTCAAGTTGGGCGGGCAATCCATGAGGCTTGTTAGCGTAGGCCAGCAGCGCTTGGTATTGCTCGCGCGCTAAACGGGCCTCGGCCTGTGAATCATTCTCCAGCGGGTTGACTGACACGCGCTCCAAACGACGGCTTAGTTCATCGCGCAACTGCGGATCAAGCGTTGCATGCAGCGACAACAGTAGTTTTAGTTGGGAATAGGTACGCAAGCGAGAAGGCTGATTAAGGTCCATGCCGCGCCGGTTCGTGACGAAATCATAAACCGTGCGTCCGAGCAAATAGTGTATGTCACCGAAGCGCGAAAGTAGGAGGAGGTTGCGGGCGACATCTTCGAGCACACGCCTGGACATCTCGCGTTGCTTGGGATTCATGCCGTCACGAAAATCGATGAGCAGCGCAGGAACTTTCGGATGATCAAGTCCGTAGAGCGCGAGTGGGATCATCTCAACAACGCGCGCACCATTTGTGCCTTCAGGCACCAAACGATTCTCCGCATCAAAGTATCTACGCTCAGTGTAGCCTTCCCACTTGCTCAAACGCTCATCGCCCCACGGGTTGGCGATGTTGAGAAAGCGCTTGTTGTAGCGACGATCACGGGCGTCTGCTAAATCCTGTCGCGCAACCCACAGCATGGCGTGCGTAGCGCTGCCGTCGGGCAGTTCAAGAGGATCGAAATACAAGCCTTCAGCTTCGGCGTGCTGACGCAGCAGTTCCCAGTTGTGACCTCGTACATCGCGCCACTCAGTTGTTCGATGTTGCTGAACGCGCTGCAGGTAGACGTCGTCAATCAAGCCGCCAAAACTCGCCTCAGTGAGCATCAAGCGCGCTTGTATTTCGCGCATCTCGGTCGATGTGAAAGCGGGACGTGCGCCGGATTCAGCTTCATAAAGTGAGAGGATGGCGAGCGCGCGAACGATGTGCCCCTTGTGATAGTCATCGGCGTTGCGGCGGTAAGTGCGCGTTGAAGCTTTGACGGTAAGGCTAAGCGGATCAAGCACCAGATTCTGCAGCGCCGTCCAGAGCAATCGCTGCCACACATCGTGGTCAGTCGCCGCTAGATCAATTACCGGCGGCGGCGCATTCTGACTCGCCCGCTGCTTGTTGCCGAGTCTGTTGTAGAAAAAGGGCACGGCAGCGGCGGCCCGCTGGATCGCGCTTGGACGGGTGTAAGTAAGCATCCAGACGTAGCGCAGACGATCATTCTCTTGAAGATCATCGCCAAGTGTATCGCGCAGGATGCTGACGAGGGGAACATCAGTTGTTTGATCCGCGCGCTCCGCTGCATTTAGGCTGCCAAAGATTGTTAAAAGCTCTCCCCCGCCGCTGACAGGGACGTGTTCCAAGCGGAACTGCGTCTGCTTTGTGGCAAGAGAAATGGTGGAAGAATCGACAACCTGGGTTTTATCGGGAGTCTGGGCCGAGACGGTGAGGCGTGCGATAGGCGACGCAAAGAGAAGCAATACAAAAAGTGCAGCGACGGCCACGCGCGCTTCCTGTACTAAGGGAACGCTGTTCATCTTCACCCCTTCCCGGTTCTTATAAAATCAGTTCTTATGGAGCAAAACCGCTGCATATTTGAGTGCAGCGCAAAACACAAAAGCCGACCATTCGGGCTGTTGTGCCAAAAAGTCAATCAAAGATGCATTGCCGAGTGGCAAGTCGCATGCCGCACGCTAGTGGTGCGCTTATACCGCGTATGCCATGTCACACGTTTCTGTAAACGTTGTCCGTCCTGCTTATGTTCAACAATTCCGACGGCCTTGCGATGCGTGTTTATCACTTCGGCGTTGCCGCGCTTGAGGCGGACTATGACTTATAAAGGGTTCCGTAAGAGAGAGAAGGCAGAAGGCGCGACCGTCAGGGAGGGCAGATTCGCGGGAGAGGGCGAAGCCTGATCGTGTGGGGCGGGTCGCAGTCGCCATAGCTTCCGCATGGGCTTTTGCCATCACCCCTGCTGGGCCACTACCGGGGAACGCACGGCTAGTAAATAAGTAAACTTCGGGAGCAGTCTTTAAACACATTCAAAGAGAAGCTTGAACGGCTGCGAGCGATGCGTTATCCAAAACAAAAATGCTCATCGCATAAACTTTACCCAGCGCCAAAGTCTTTACCGGCTTACCGGTCGCTTGCAGGTTGCTCAGCAATTCATCGTTGCTAAAGTACCTGCGCCCACGCGCCGCAATGACAAAGTCACCAGCCGTCAACTCACGCACCGCTGCTTTGTCAGAGAGCGACACCGGAACAAGATCATCTCTGCCTGCGAGGTGCGCATAGTGAGCGACAAGCAGCGGCGTTTCACTTGCAACGTGCGCGTGTTCGCTTGCCTGCTGAGCGATGTAGAGGACGGCTTCGCGCAGATTCGCGTCGTAGAATTCATCATGCGGAAAGTAACTCCCGGCGCGCGCGGTGCCTCCCCCAAGTTGATTGGTGTAAAGGCGAAAGTGCGGCGCGGCATACCCGGATGCAAGCGCCGAGGAGACGACTACGGCCATCATCGTCATAACCCGTATCCACGCTTTGAGCTTGTTGTAGTTGGTAAAGTGGAACACCAAATTCGATAGCTGCTGCGCGATGAAACGGGTGCCAATGGCCGCGATGATCAAAACCGCGGGCAATACGAGGGTGAAGTACCTCGTAAATTTGCCGCCAAGCACAGTGAAGGGAAGAAACCAGAAGAAGAGCCAGAAGAAGAGAAAGAAGCGGCCATCGCCCAAATGCTTGCGCAGTAGTAGCGGCAACCCGGTGACGAACGCGGCAACGGTCAGGAGCGGCAGTTTCACGGCAAGAAACACACAGTAAAAATACCAGGGCGAACCCTGTAGCCACAGCGTCATCTGGTTACGGTAGAGGCGATTCATAAACTCGTAGCCGTCGTGGCCGATGCGCCGTTCGCTCGCAAAAGTTCGCATCTCCTGCCATGTGTCGGGCAGGAGAATCGTCGGATTGCATAACACAAACGCCGCGCCCATCACCGCGAAAAAAATTATCCAGCGGCGTAAACCCATACGCCATTTGGTCTGTGGAATGCCTTGGAAGATGTAGTAGTAAGCGCCGCTAATGGAGATAAGATGGGGTATATATTTTGAGGCTACCATCGCCCCAAAGGTCGCGGCCGTCGCCCAGTAAAAGTTTGCGGGCCACCCCGTTTCAGTTTCAGCAAGACGTTGACCGCGCAGCCAGAAAACGTTTGCCAGCAGAAAGAAGAAGACAAAAAAGCTGTCTTCTTTCGCGATACGGTTAAACCCAATGGCCTGCGGATCAATCGCCCACAAGGCTGCCGCAAGCAAGGCCGTTCCGGTGCCGAACAGCTCGACCGTAACAAGAAAGATGAGAAGGGAGGTCGCGGCTCCAAAGATGGCGACGGGCAGACGCAGCGCCGCTTCGGTTGAGATGGTTGCTCCAGCCCCTAGCGCAAGGGTTGAGTCGTTCCAACCTTCAGCCGCAACGACGCTGATTGTGAGCAGTGCTTTCATCAACATCGGATGCTCGCCATTAGCCGACGTTAAGCCACGTGTGCGGTACTCTTCGACCGCGCGCAGCTTGTTTAATTCATCATCGCTCAAGCCTTCCGCACCGAGTCGTGTGGCGCGAAAGCCAAAACCAACTACAACAATTAGCGCGAGCGTTAGGATGATTATTGAGCGACTCGCGACCCTGGTGCTGGTATCAGCGAATAGTGCGGGTGTGATGCGCGCTGTGGTGGCCGTAGCAGCGGTGGATAAGGACAAAGGGCGCGGTAACTCCGTTGAAAATTGAAAGCTAAATCAAAACATCAGAGAATGAAACAGGGATAAACAGGTCGAGGTTCAAGGTTCAAGGGTCAAAGTCGTAAGCCGAGACTTTGACCCTTGAACCTTGAACTTACTCGACCTGTGCATCCCTGTTAAGTTTGTCTATGAGCCAATCTCTCGTGTCTCGATTTAACGACTCTGTTCGCGTGAGCGGTTGGTTGGCGGAGCCGTTGCAGTCGCAGCCGCTTTTTGATTTGTGTTTGTGTTGCCGGACGTTTCATCAGCCCCTTCCTTCGGCTTCCAACCGGCGCGCTGCAAAAGGGCGATTGCATAGCTCACCGGCACAGCAAAGTTTGAAGCCGTGTTCTCCGTGAAGACGGCAAAGTTAACTCCGATGACACGACCGGACTGACCAAACAGCGGTGCGCCCGATCCGCCCTGAGCGGTGCGCGCATCATAAACCACGCGGCGATCATCAAGGGCTGTGATGTCACCCTGCGTCGTCAGAGGTTTGATCATATTGCGTTCAGCAAGACACCCGAGCAGAGTTTCCAACGACGATCCGCAACGCGCTTGAATGCTGCGTGATTCTTCTTCCGAAAGCATTGCCAGCATGCGGTCTGTGCCTGAAGGATAACCCATCATCACTACGGCCTTGCCGATGGTTGCTGCTTCAGAGCCACGGTCAAGCGGTAGCGCCGGAGTGTTCGACGGCAGCTCCTTTACATCCACCAGGCAAACTGCCAAGTCGTCGCGTTGCGAGACTTGCCTAAG
>JACCTF010000791.1 GCA_013812565.1 Pyrinomonadaceae bacterium
TATAAAGGTCTGTTCAAAAACGGCGTTGACCAAATCCCATCGTTTACGGGTTGGAGTCAAGCCGGTACGGTATTCAACCCCGGCGGATTCTTTGATCCGGGCGGAGACAGAGGACTGTTCGCGGATAAGTATTTAACTTCAATCGCGGATAACGTCACCAAAGTTGCCGGAACCCATACGCTGAAGTTCGGCTTCTACTTCGAGAACATCATCAACAACCAGCCGGGCAGCGGCAACTCAAACGGAATAATTGCTTTCGCCAATTGGGGCAGCAACAGCACGGGCAACTACTTCTCGGATATCTTGACGGGGCGCGCGGCAGAGTATAGCGAGCAGACTGCCAACGTCCTGCACAACATCGGCTATCAGACCTACGAGGGGTACGCTTCGGATAGCTGGAAAGCGACGCCGAAACTAACGCTCGAATACGGCGTGCGTCTAGCCCGCTTGGGCAATTGGTATGACAGAGAAGGTAACGGGTTCGCGGTTTTCGACCGCACCAAGTTCGATTCGACTCGCCCGATCTCTGAACTGTCCGGCGTATCGTGGCACGGCAAAGACTCAGGCATTCCCAATTCCGGCCAGAAACAAAAAGCGGTGCAGGCCATGCCGCGGTTCGGTTTTGCCTATGACGCATTCGGGGCAGGCAAGACGGTGCTGCGCGGCGGCTACGGCCAGTTCACTTTCCACGAAGCACAGTTGACCACCGGAATCGATCTGGCGTCCGGCGTTAGAAATGCGAGGTTAAATGGCGTGACGCTGGCGGAGGTTGATGCCACGTCGAGCGCCTCGCCCGACGTCATCTCGAACATCGATGCGTTTGATCCCACTGACACCAAGAAGCCGATCACACACAGCTTTAGCCTCACTGTTCAACAGAAGCTTCCGGGGAGTATGACCCTGGAAACCTCTTACGTCGGGAACAGAAGCAGAAACCTGCTTAACTCCGGTATCAGTAATATCAACGTCATCCCGTTCGGTACGATTCCCTTCGGGCAACAGAACGACAACGACTTCAGGCCGTTCAAGCCCTACGGCAACATCAACTTGGTCAACCACTCCTTCTTCCAAAACTACGACAGTCTGCAAATGTTGCTGAGTCGCCAAACCGGCAGTGTCGGCTACATGGCGGCTTACACCTTCTCGAAGGTGCGGGGCGTTCGCGGAGGCGGACAGGGTGCTTCCTCCGACAACCTCGACTTGCGAGGCAATAACTACGGCGTCCTAGCCTACGACCGTACACACGTCTTCAGCATTGCTTACAACATTTTCCTTCCTGACATCGGGAAGAACTATTTGGGCGATAACATGTTAACTCGGGCTTTGTTCGATGGCTGGCAGGTCTCCGGCATCACCTCAATGTCGAGCGGCGCTGCCTTGCAGCCGAACAGTAGTCCTAACTTCAACATTCGCGGCACCAACAGTCTCGGCCAGCCTTTGAACAATGTGCGTAATATCGTCGGTACGCCTGACACGACAGTGCAGCCAATCGTTACCTGCGATCCCCGCAAAGGGAACGGCAAAGATCAGTACGCCAATCCTAACTGTTTCGCCGCGCCGCTCAGGGGCCAGATCGGGACATACATCTTCCCGTACATGAAGGGCCCGGCGTTCCAGAACCACGATCTATCCTTCTTCAAGAACTTCAATATCAGTGAAGATAAGAGGTTTCAGTTTAGATTTTCCGCTTATAACTTCTTGAATCACCCGTTGAAGTCGCTGACAGCGGAGAATCTAATTCTGGAGTACAACAACGGACAGCTCACCCAAGACACTCTGAATAAATTCGGACGCTATACCGAGAACAAGTTCGGTCGCCGAATCATTCAGCTTGCTGTGAAGTTCTACTTCTAAAACCCGGCGCGGCTTTGAGAGCGCTCGATCCGTTATGGTGCTGTCTTGCTTCAGGGGGCAGCACCATAACTTTTTACGTGCTCCTTTGCCTTGCGGCGCTTTCTTTGTCCGTTGTACGCTCTGACCGTTTAGGAGACATGCAAGATGGCAACAGTGCTTAGTCCGCCAGAGCAACGAATCGTTTTAGACAACATCCGGTGGGAGACTTACGAGAGCATTCTTGAAGCCTACATGGATCGGAGCGTGCCACACTTCACCTATGACCGGGGAAGGTTGGAGATCATGAGTCCGTCCGCAGAACACGAAGATCTCAACCGCGCTGCGGCGCGGTTGGTTGAAGTTATAGCTGAAGAGCTGGACTTGGATATGAGAAATCTCGGATCAACAACCTTCCGTCGCGAAGACCTTGACCGCGGCTTCGAGCCTGACTTGTGTTTCTACATCCAATCGGTCGAACGCATCCGAGGCAAAACCGAGCTTAATCTAAAAACAGACCCGCCGCCGGATTTGGTGATCGAAATCGACATCACCAGTCCGTCTATCAACAAGTTCCCGATCTTCGCGCAACTGGGTGTGCCGGAGGTCTGGCGCTATGAAGGCAAGCGGTGGATCATTCTGGTGTTGGAAGGCGAGGGCTACGTTGAGCGCGAGGAGAGCGCCGCGCTGCCGGGTTTAACCGTCTCGGTTATTTCGCGCTTCATCGAAGAAGGCCGCGATCTGCGTCGCCCCGAATGGCTCCGGCGAGTACGCTCTTGGGCGAAGCAAGACAGATGAAAAGAAAGTTTATTTTCCTCGTAGTTCTTATCACATTAATGTCCGCCGCCAGCGGACGTTTGCCGGCGCAAAGCCAAGCCGGTGATGCCGAGCGGATACTCGCCCGTGCTATTGAACTGCATCAAGCCGGCGACATTGAAAGCGCGATCCGCGAGTACCAATCTTACCTGACGTTGAATCCCAAGCACGTGGAAGCGCGTTCAAACCTCGGCGCGTCATACGCCAGAGTGGGCCGCTACCAGGAGGCGATAGAGCAGTACACGCAGGCGCTCGCCGCCGACGGTCGTAACACAAGCATCCGCTTTAATCTCGCGGTCGCTTTCTATAAAGCATCGCAAATTTCGTTGGCCGCGAAAGAGCTAAATCAGGTGGTCACGGCGCAACCAGACAACCTGAATGCGTTGCTACTGCTCGCCGATTGCCATCTGCGGCTTGGGCAAAACAAAAAGACCGTTGAGTTGCTTACGCCGCTCGAAGGTAAACACTCTGATAACAAGGCTCTGGCGTATCTACTCGGCACGGCGCTGATCCGGGATAATCAGATGGAAGCGGGCCAGCGCATACTTGACCGCATTCTTCGTGATGGT
>JACCTF010000811.1 GCA_013812565.1 Pyrinomonadaceae bacterium
CGTAATGGCACAAGAACCTTAGCAAACTCACCACGAGCTAAAAGAACCTTGAATATGCTGAACAACTAAACCCTCGTATTTGTTGGGGAATTAGATGCGCTTGCCCTACCTCTAATAGCTAGAAGGAGGCAAACAACATGGGTCTCAAACGAAGAGAATTTACCAGAGAGTTCAAACTGCAAGTCATCACCGAAGTCGAAGCCGGGCGTCCAATGTCGCAGGTCGCGCGCGAGCATCAGCCAACCGTGGCGGATCGGAGTTCTTCCATTTGAAGGTGGGCAAGCCGTCAAGGTGTTTGAAGTTCCACGAATGGTTGCGCTGCCGAACCTCGTGCGCTGGACGCCGGACGGGCGCGGCATTGCATACATCGCCACACGCGGCGGCGTTTCTAACATCTGGAGCCAGCCGTTAGATGGAGGTTCACTGAAGCAGTTAACTGACTTCAAAACCGATCGCATCTTCTCTTTCGACTGGTCACCGGATGGCAAATGGCTTGTCCTTGCGCGCGGCACTGAGACCAGCGATGTGATCCTGATAAAAGAGTTCAGATGAGCGGCAGAGAACTCAGTGAGGTATAACTCTCTGAACAAGCCCTTGCCGCCGTCGCTTGAGACGGAGAAAATACTCGCCGTTAAACCACTCGTACACACGTCCATTTCGGGGTCGTGCGTACCGTCCCACACCTCCGCACAACTTACTCGATACTTTCCGTTAACCTCTTCTTGCAGCCGAATCCATCCTCAAGTCGTCGCTTCGGCTTGTGTAATATGCCTGGAGACGCTTGGTGCGAAAGCCCGCGCGACAGCGAGGTTCTGCGCTTCGGACAAGTCGGAGATGGTATAGACTGCGTGCCGCTTCGTCTCAAAGCACGAGACTTGATAACCTTCGATTTGTGCGCACGCAACGGCTTGGATGTCCGGCGTGCTGACGGGCGCGGCGTTACCAACGGCGGCGAGCGTTCCGTCGTTCGTTTCGGGTTTCTCGGTCACGAGCACTGAGACGGTGCGCCCGTGATGTTCGAGGACGACGTGGGCGAAACGCTGACCGTTATAGACACAGGAATGTTCTTCGATAAGCCTGATGTCACCCGCCGTCTCGCCCCGCCCCGCCATCACGGCTTCTTCCAAGTCTGTGTAGACCGCATCGAAACGGCGTCCGGCTTCGTCAAGCGGAATCGGGTCTTCTTCGAGTTGGTAGTCGAGGGCGCAGAAGCGGTGGTCGCCGACCGCTGTTTTAGTTTGCTCGAACCGCGCTAAGCGCACCGCCGCTCCATCGAGTCGCGGCGCGTTCGATTCTCTACGCTCTACTTGCGCGACCTGCGAACTCGTCGAAGTTTGACGCGAGGTGAGGGCGACGAAGCCGATTATCACCGCGACGAGAAGACACGCGGCAAAAGTGAGCCACTGCGTGCGCGCCGTTTGAAAGGGCGCGAATAACTTTGCAAAGGTTGATTTACGCTCTGACTGTTTTAGCGTCGCTTTCAAATCGTTCTGCAAGCGGAAAGCAAATTCCGGGCGCACGCGAAAATCGGCAGACTGTGTGATCGCGCGTTGCAACGCGGCACGCACCTCGCGCCGCGCCGTTAACTCTTGGCGGCAGTCGGCACAACCCTCCAGATGCCGTTGCAACGCGCCGTTCTCTTCCGTTGCCGATTCGTTATTAAGGTATGAGTCGGCGATCTCTTTAACATCATGGCATTTCATTGTGATAACTCCTCGAAGACTATATTACGCCGGAGTCGAATTGACAGGCTGCTGTTCACGCCGGGATTGTGGTCGGTGTATTGATGCAACTTGACGAGTTCAAGAGATTGCTTTAGGAGCGTAGTTTATATGAGAGCCGCAGCGTTCGGCGCCGATTGACGCCATGCAGCCGGTGCAGGCTGAGATGATGACTTGTCGGTAGAACGAATCCTGAACGTCGCCACACGAAAACTCTGGGTACATTCGTCGCTGTCGTGATTTAGAGCAGCGCGTCAAGCCGTGCGGCATAGTCTTCGGGCAGTTCGTTGCCGGTGTAGCGTACGATGCCTTCTTTGTCCAAGAACAGCACCGTCGGCGTGCCCTGCACTTTGTACGACTTGGCGACACTCGCGTCAGCGTCGCGTGCCACCGCGTACTTGATGCCGAACTCGCGGACGCCGCCTGCTGTACGCGCCTCGCTGTCTTGAATGTTAATGCCTAACACGCGCACGCCTTTGGCTTCGTACTGCGCGGCGAGTTCATTGATGCGCGGAGCTTCCTCTTTGCAGAACGGACACCACGCCGTCCAGAAAACGACGACCGCCGGGCGACCGCGCAAGGTATCGGGCGAGACTTGCGCGCCGTCCGTCTGTGTCAGTCGGAAGTCGGGCACGAGGCTGCCGATAGATGTGCCACGCGAAACGGTTGTCGCGTTCATCCTGGTTTCCGTGTTCGTGTTTGTCGTTGTTGCGGCGACTTCGTTGGGACTGCTGCTAGTCGCGCATCCGGTCAACCCCGCGAATCCGGCGAACAACGCGGCGACGAGGATGATTGTTTTGTGTTTGTTCATAATCGCTTCTCCAAACTTTGTTATCGACTTGCTCTAAAAATTGCCGAACTCATATAAATCGCTTGCCCGCTTCGAGCAGCAGATACTCGGCGACGATAACCATGATGACGCCGAACGCCTTCTTGACCTTGACCATCCACGCGCCGGAGCGCGGCAGTAGCGCCCCGCCAAATGTCCCCAACACGATCATCAACGCGCCCATGCCCAGGGCGAAGGTGAACAGAATCGTCGTGCCGAACAAGACGTTTCCTTGCGCGCCGACGTAAGCCAACGCCGCGCCCAGACCCGGTGCGGTGCAAGGCCCGACGACTAAGCCGGACGACGCGCCGACGAGCAGCGCCGCGACGTAGCCGTTGCCTTTGCGCTCGGGGTTGAAGTTGGTTAAGAACTGCGGCGTCGGCAAGGTGAATACATCGAGCATCGAGAGCGCGAGCAGGAGCACGATATTGCCGACGATGATGTATGTCCACGGACTCGCCGCCCAGATGCCGAAGAGTGTTCCGGTGAGTGAAGCGAACGCGCCGAGCGCGGCATAGACGAGCGCCATGCCGATGACGAACAACAGCGAGAGCACGAAGCCGCGACTGTTGATACTGCGCTTGTCCGCACCATCGACGCTCATTGCCGCGACACGTCCGCCGATGAAGCCGAGTTGAATCGGGATGATCGGATAGACGCACGGCGTGAAGCTGATGAGCAGTCCGGCTAAAAACGCCGCCGGATAAGCGAGCAGCGAACCGGCTGACAAATACTCTTGCAAGTTGGCGGCGATGCCGTTCATCGGTTAAATCCGTTTCTATCGTGAACTGATGTTTTTGTATGAGGCGCGGTGCACCGCTTGCGAGGGTGACTTCGAGCGGGCGAAGTCACGCCTAGCGAGAGTTTCATGACCAATGCACGACCGCGCCCCACCGCCGACGGCGAGTGAAACCTGTCGTCTTAGCTCTGGGCAAGTGCCTTGTCGAAAGCACTCACATAAGTCGCGCGCTCGAAGCTGCCCTGACGGTTAATGCTGTAGTGCGTGTGGAAGAGGATCTTTCCCTGCGCGCCGACGACCGCGACGAGCGACGAATTCTTTTTGTTCGCTTCAAAGAACTTGCCGATGCCGAGTTCGCGCGCTTTAGCACTCGCCTGCCTCGTCGTCTCTTCATTCGTCACGTCGAGTTCAATAAAATTGAGGCGGTCGCCATACTGCTCTTTGAGTTCAGTCATCGTCGGCGCGAGTTTCTTACACGCGCCGCACCAGTCGGCATGCAGGAGGATAACGGTCGGCTTCGCGCTGCTTTTCTCACTCGTCGTGTTTTGCGCGGTTGTGGTAGAGGCGAAGGGTGCGAGTAAAGTCACTACGGCGAAGGCGATTACCGCCATACGAATCGTTTGGTTGTTCATTGAGTTCTCCATGTGGGTTTGCGGTGAATGCTGTTCTTTAGCTACGGCAAACAACTTCGACGAGCACGCGCGCGGCGAGCGACCCGCGACATGCGCCTCGCTCGCGTGCGAAGGCTGCCGATTTCTTTCTCCTGCTCGACTAATACCTGACAGGAGATTGTTTATTCCTTCAATCACGAATAAAACTTTGTCTTTGAGGTGCCGTGCTTCTCATTGAATAGAGGTTTTCTATCCGAGTAGCATTGGCAGCAGCACGCCGAGCGTCAGCACGAAGAACCACAGCGCCGGTGTCGGCGTGCTGATGGGACGGCGCAGGCGCTCCTCGCGCGCGGCGAGACGCGGGTCGAGTCTCAGCCTTGCGGCGTGACGGCGTTCCAAGAGCAGGTAGGCAAATGTATATAAGCGTGGCGCCGGACGACGCCGCGAGCCAGAGGCTGGCGACGAGTCCGGCTAAGGCGCCGATGGTTATGCGGCGCAACCGTTTATTGTTCATCGCAAACTGCCGGGCGTTGTTTCATTGAGAATAGTTTTGCTGATCGGTTCACATTCGGTGCGCTCTCGCGCGCCAATGATTGGCGCACAGTTACGCCCCGCGCGGTCGAGGACGTAAAGCACACGCGGGCTGAGCAATACCGCGTGACCGGCGAGCAAAGCGATGAGCGGCGTAGATGCCGACAAACTTCATAATTAATCCTCCATGTCATGCCAATACCATGAGCGTGGAGGTTTATTCCCGTCAGCCACTTTCCCGACTTTGGCGGACGGGGGTGTGCAAGGGTTTGGCGGTGAAGTCGTCCAAAGTGCTCTGAGGCTGGTAAAAGAATAACCGCGCGGCTTGATGATTACCGCGCCGTCATCATGGCGATTTGTTGTGGGACATCAATGCGAACTATCCGACGGATGAACGCACTCGGCGATATTATTGGGGTCGTGAACACCACAGCACTGCTTGTTATCACGGGAGGGAGCAATGCAGGCAAAAGGCTAAACTTCTTGACGCCTTTCTTATGCCGGGTCCGGCGCATTGGTAATTCGGGTGGCTGCTTGTTTCCCGTTCACCTCGCGCAGCACCTCTTTGACTTCCCGTGACAGATCAGTGTTCACGTGCGGGAGGTCAGGCTCCCGTGGCGCTGGCACAAGCACAAGCTTCGGGTGATTGTTAGAAGGAAAGACTCGCTTACCTGGTTCTCTACGCTTTACTTCGTTGTCCACTTATCGCTGCCTTCCTTCTTACCCGTCGGCTTGGTGGGTTTGTCAGCACCGGCGTTCGTAATCAAGCCCAACTCCCGCGCACGCTTCTTCAGTTTCTCTGTTGCCTTATCTTCCACCATCAGGGGTGATAGTTGCTGGTCGTGTTGGTTGTTCTTATCTTTCATTCCCTTCCACCTTTCTTCTTGCTGGACTGTTTTATCAGGCGTTACCTTCTTCCCCCGTACCGCGTAAGTAGCTTGTCGAAATTCGCTGAATAGATGGCGGCGACAACCCACTTATCCCTCGGACGAAACACCCCGAGCATAATCCTACGATGGCGTACGATGCCTTCTGCATCGACCACCACAATGGCGCGGGTAATCCAACTCGGCATCCACCATTGGCCGGTGTATCTCTTGGTGACACTGCCGTCAGTATCCGCCAGTAACGTGAGTGGGAGATTGTGATGTTTGGCGAACTTTTGGTGCGATTCAACCGTGCCCGCTGACACCCCGACAATCTCGGCTCCGGTGGCGATATATTCAGACCAGTGATCACGTACGGAACATAACTGTTTCGTGCATACGAGCGTCTCGTTGCCCGGATAAAAAAGGAAAGCGACTATTCGACCGCGCTTGTCGGACAGCCGCCAATCTCTGCCTTGCCCGTCCTGAAGTGTGAAGTCAGGCGCTTGCGTGCCGACAAATGCGTCCGCAGCTTGGCTCATTGACTTATCCTTTACTACCCTTCCTGAATGCTTGGTTTAGCTTCTGAGGGATTTTATCTGTGTGCTATATTTCGCCGTCACTCGTAGGGGCTACGATCACTTGCTGGGAAGGTCTGCCAAGCTGTGGCGGCTCAAAAGATCTAACGGACTCGATAGGAATGTACCAGACTGGTCCGCGCTCACTTTCCTTACGCTCAGCACCTTTAAATCTGCCTTCCCTCGTCCATTGTGCAATCGTCGGATAGCTAACGGCGATGCCTCTCTCTTTAAGTAAGGATCGCGCTTCTTTAGTAGTCACCATCTTCATGAGCCAATTTTATAGCATCCTATGAGAAATGGCTCAACAAAATACATAGCATCCTATTGATATTAAATCATGCTGAACGATATGGAATGGTCGGATGAACTAGCGGTATAAACAACTACGCTTGCACAGAACGAAGGGTCGAGTCTTCACGGGCTCGCCTCTTTTACTGTCTATACCATAGCAAGTACAAGACGAATATCAACACTAGCACTTGAACCAATAATGACACGTAGAATACCACGATGATGTTGCGCGCTTTCTTTCTCCATACCTTTAGGACCTCCTGTGCTTGCACGTCCTCTGGATTCATCTCTCCGGTCGAACGGCGGTGTTCGATGATAGAGATCTGTAACATCTCCCGATTAGCATTCTGTGAACCAGGTATCACTGTGCCCTCCTTCATATGTCAAAGGCAATGGTTAAAGTTTACAGAGACAGTTGGAGTATCCGTGCCGCACCACGGCTACGGGGGCAAGACAGTGATAAAACAGTATGGTGAGGGACAGCGGTTGCTGGCAGCGGAGTCCGCGAGAGCATAAGGGAGCGTAGCAGACTCAGGCAATCCAGCCGGTTTGCTGTCAAGGCGGCTGGACGATATTCCAAACCAAGAAGCAAGTCAAACGTGAATCTATAGAAACTCACGCGAGAAAGCTTGATTAATCATCAGATGTGCTACCCGTCGTGCGGGCTGTGCGAAGGCTGCAGCGAGGTCATGGACGTGTGGGACGACCGCACGTGGCACAGGGTGCCGGTGAGTGAGGCGCACAGATTTTCATAATCCTCAATATTAAGGATGCGGTTCACTCTGTTGCACACGAAGGAGCAAGTGAACTCGGCCGATGAAAGTGATGAGATTCGATGGCCGTTTGAAAGATCAACGCTTCGCCAGCTAAGGCACGTTCAAGAGAGTAGAACTTACGAGTACCTTTGCCTGCGTACCTTTGCCTGCGCATCGTCGAGAGATAGTAGCGCGGCCGGCAGAAGTACCTCTCTCATCAGCCGTCCTGAAGCACTCCCTGGATGGTCGTTATCCACCCACTACTAGCGGAGGTGATTTCTCGAAATCGGCATTGGCAATCAGCCTGTCTGCTCCGCCTGAAGACAACCATTATTTTCAACGACTTTGATTAGTAAGTAGATAGATAGCTTAAAAAAGTATTGCCCAAAAGTTTTATTATCGGAATTGCCGCACGTGGCTTCTAACAACACTTTTTAATACTATGTAGTAACTCAGTTATTAGATATGCAACACCCGTGAAACAATTCCCCGAACAGCTTGTTTTGAAATTACCTTGGGACATAAAATTAGTAACATGATTCGACCCAAATCAAATCGCGATCATTATCTTTCAATGGTTCGGACACTTTTTTGAGGTGCGATTTCCGTAAGTTGTTGATTCTTCAAGAGCGGCTCTAGTAAATCAAAGTTAGCTCTACTGGAATCACGGGCTAACTTGCATTTAATTCATCAATCGCGCGAAAGGCTGCTGATTTGCTGGGCTTTTTGCCATCAAAAACTGTCCGAACTATTGATCTTTGTTACTTACCTTCAGTAAAAGGTAGGCTAGTTTTGTCATACATCTGCGAGTTGCGGTGTGTTTCATTGGATCATCTGCTAACGCAGATTGATGTAGGGCTTTATCGTAGACAATTAAAGAGCGGAGCCTTACTGAAAGCTTTGCACAGCTCGCTTCCCTTCGCTGTTTAGCGCAATCCCTAAAAACCTTTACTCTGCGTAAATTTCAAGTTGTTATGCGAGCGCTTCAGTCCATCTCCATATTACACATGTCAGAAAGCGCGACAGGGTTGGCAAGTGAGGCATCTGGTTTCTGGTCTCGAACTGTTACCGAAGCGGGTTAGAGATGACTTGCGAGTACGCTTGTTGGTTCGGCTGCGAAGAAGGCTCCCGCAATGCTAAGTGGGTGATTGGGATTTGCTGAGTAACGCATTGCAGACCTTACGACATTGACGCGCATGTTCACGCTGCTCGCTATCGCGTTGCTGGTGCTGTTAGTCTTGGTTACAGGTTGGTCGGATTAGCATGAGTAACGATGCTCTCGCGCCGGGTGTGTTCGCAGCGGCGCGCACGAAGTGAACTGAGCATAGTCCGGTGGGGTCGTGTGACCCGCTCAATTTAGATGAGAGTTTTGGGAGTTGCTCAATCACGAAGCCTGAAGCCCTGTTTGAAAATTGACCCCCACTAAATTTACCGGGGTAAGATTTACCGGGGTAAATTTTTCCGGGGTTAGGTTAGTCTTTAAGATCTGCTAGTGCGTTAGCTGAGAGGTGCAATATCAGGCCCCGCGCGGCACGGTCCGATCCCCCAAACTTTGCATGATAATCTCCGTCCATCCGCCGAATTATGTACCCTTCAGCGAACAACGCTTGTAAATGAGCACGACAAGATTTTTCATCCATATTTGTTTTAGCCGCAAGCCGGGGGGTGCTCACAACTATATCTCGCTCTGTGGCTTCACTCCATCTATAAAGGCGTAACAAGATGGCCTGACGTGCTGGAGGAAAGCGCGGAAGGATAACGTCTAAGAAGGCGTCTAACTCCGGAAGTGGTTTGACATCTACCGACCCGGTATGGGCGGTAGATTTTACCGGGGTGGATATTACCCCGGTAGATTTTACCGGGGTGGATATTACCGGGGTAGGTTGATTTAGTAAAACTTCGGCACGTTCATGAATGTCTGTTTCCCCGCGACCTTCGACAGCTTCATTAAGGAGGTCTGCCATCGGCGAAGCAGGGCGACGAATTTGGAAACTGGCGGGAATCACATTTCGCGCGAATTTTGGACCGGCTTGCCGCGATTCTTCACTTGGCTTTGTTTGTTTGACCATTACCTACGTCTCACTTCGCCATACGGATCGAGCGTTTCTCATCTTTCTTTCGCGCGGGCAGTTGGAGGCGATTAAGGACTTCTAAAGCAAGCTCATCAAACTGTTGGATAGCTCGAATCGAACCCGCTGACTGCTCTTGATATGCGTGAATCGGCACGTGGTACGCCGGAGCCTCTGCCAGTTTGGTGTTCACCGTAATCATGGTCTCGAACAGCCTGGGCCCAAGCGTGGCATCCTGACGAACGGCTTCAACCGCATTTCTCGCTAAACTGGTTCGGGCGTCGAATAAAGTCATCAGCGCACCGAGAATGTTGAGTTTGCGCCGTGCGATCATTTCATCGAGACTCTGTAATAGATCACCGACTCCTTCGAGAGGTAGGTATTGGGCTGCAACGGGAACTATTACATGTTCTGCCGCTTTGAGCGCGGCCGTAAACAACAATCCTAGATTCGGTGGACAATCAAGGATAAGGAAATCATAGTGCTCGGCAACATCCCGTAGAGCCTCTTCCAGACGATCAATTGCCGGCGCGGTGTCGCGATCAAAAGCGGCCATCCCTATGTTTGATGGAATTATATCGAGTCGCGCAAACGACGTTGTGTAGACAGCGCTTCGGATATGCTCAAAGGGCAGACGCATCGGCCGTCCAGGCTGTGCATGATTCCAGCGCGTGCAGATTACATCGGTTAATGTTGCATCGAGTTTTTCGCGATCGTAGACAAAGGTGGAGGCGTGGGCCTGCGGGTCACAGTCAACGAGCGCGACTTCATAACCAACATTGGCAAGAGCGGACGCGAGGTTAACAGCCGTGGTAGTTTTCCCAACCCCGCCTTTCTGATTAGCAATGGCAATGGTGATAGTTTTTCTCATAACAGCCTACTCTTCTTTAACAGAGTGCTACGCTGCTAGGCGTTCAGCAGCCTTCTTAAGACGAATGATGTCAGCCAACCGCACGAGCTTCTTTCTTCGATCGAGCGGGTGTTCTACCGTGCTGATGATCCCCTCACGAATCAACCTGGTCATGGTCTTCGACGACACGCCCAAGTAACTCGTCGCCTCTGTTGTTGTCATCCATTGTCTCGTCTCATCTCTCTCTCTGATAAACATAAAGTTTAAGCCTCCGCAGATGCGCGCATTGTAATGATCCTTTTACATCACGTCAACATCCTTTACATCGCTTTCCATCACTTTCCGCCAGGGCAGTAAATTCTACCGGGGTAAATTCTACCGGGGTAAATTCTACCCCTCTCAAATCCACGCTGGTGCAATCTACCACCGTATATTTAAGCCCGGTAAATTCCACCACGGTAAAAATTGTTGTGGATTGTCACAACTGAAAGCTCGTGTTAGAAGGCTTACTGACGGAGTTGCAGTTGGAAGTTTGATCCACCAATCAACAACGAAGTCGCGTGAGAATCTGAATACCACAGGAACGTAAGGAGAGGAACAAATGTCAGCACTAGCGCAGGAAGCTCGTTTCGTGAGGCGAACATCGCTAAAGACGGGCGAGTACAGAACAAATTTCCGGCAGATTGATTGTGATGTTATTAGCGCGCTCACATCGGCCGAAGCGAGCCGGGTAACCCCCTTGATGAGCAAGATATATCTTCGTTTGATCAGCGCTCCGACCAGTTTCTGGGAGCGGGACGGGGTCTTGCGATTTGCCGGTGACGAGAGTGAAGGGAAATGGCTAACAGCTTGGGCGCAACTTATCAGGTTGCTGGAAGTAGCTAACGCGACGGCCCACAAAGCGATTTCGTGGATGCACGAACAGGGAATTGTCGGGTATCACGCGGGCAAGAACGGCGTTGGGATTCGGATTTTTATCAACCGCGCATCTTCATCCATCGCTTCGGGGTCTTCGCGCGGCCAAAAAAATTTGCAGCTTATCCCTATTCCATCTGATGCAAATCCTATTTCATCCGGCGTAACACCCTTTAAGGAAAGCTTTGCTTGCTTAGAAGAAGTTTTAGAAAAAGATTTAAATCCGCACGCACCAAAAGACGGCGCGGAGAAACACCGAGTGGGTGAAACAGCTTCTCAGACAGAATCCGTTTCGAGTCGCGTGACACAAACAGTTGCTAAGCAAGAAGTAGTCGCAGCGGAGACGGTGAGGGCTAACAAGCCTAGTGTGTTCGTGGTGGATGAGATGGTTCAACGACTCAGAAGCGAGCTGGAACCCTACCTTAAAACTGCTGCTTCGCAAGCAGCCGCGCGCGAGCACGAGCAAACCCGCCAATGGCTTGAGCAACGTGGACTGCCGAAAGCGGCGCGTGTGGCTCAGCGTGAGGCTTATAACGTTCTCCGGCAACACGGAGTGATAACTTCCGCTCAAGGGCAAGCGCGCTCTGAGTTGGAGGTGGGGCGTGCGAGTTCCTACAAGCCTCCCGAAGCACGACCACGCACTCGGGAAGAGATCGCGGAAGTAGCTGAAATGTGTGTCTCACTCTATGAAGCACAAGGCAAGTCTATTGACCTCACCCTCGCTGAAATCAAATCTGAAGGAGGTTGGCTGTTGCCGGAAGATGCGATGAAAGCGTATGAGGCGGCGCAATTACTAATGCTTACTAGAAAAGGAAACCAAGTTGATGCGCGTCCAAGCAACATCTCATACGCTTCCTGTTAGTCAATCTATACCAGGGATGAATACTCAGACGGAAGATACAGGACGACAATTTCGCAATGAGGCTGAGGTTGTTTGCTCATTCTGCTTCGGCACGGGGATGGAGGTAGTGCCGGACAAAGGAGCGCGTCGCTGCCGATGTCTTGAGCAAAATAAAAAAACCAAGTTGATTGAGCAGGCACGCATTCCGTGCCGTCACCAACAGTGCACGCTCGCCAACTATCACCCCACGCCGGGCAACAGCACTCAGTTGCGTGCCTTCAACGATGCCTTCCGGTTGGCCGACCAGTTTCCGGTGGTTGATCGTGGGCTGCTGCTGATGGGAACGGTCGGAGTGGGTAAGACGCACCTCGCGGTTGCCATCCTTCGCAAGATATTAGAGAAAGGTGTCCAGAGTTTGTTCTATGAGTTTGGGGCGCTGTTGAAGGAGATTCAAGACTCGTACAATCCGGTGTCGAAGACTTCAGAACTGCGTGTGCTCGCGCCCGTGTACGAGGCCGAGGTGCTGGTGTTGGATGAACTCGGTGCCGTAAAGCCAACTGATTGGGTCAGGGACACGATGATGCAGATTATTAGCAAGCGCTATAACGAGCGGCGTTTAACGATCTTTACAACGAACTACATGGACAGTCGCCGCACTGCGGCCGAAGAAACCCTGGAAGATCGCATCGGCGTCCGACTGAGAAGCCGTTTGTACGAGATGTGTAAAACGGTGCAGGTCGAAGGCGACGACTATCGCCGCCGTTTCGACACGCAATAGTTTATATGACCCATTAACGGATCAAGGATTAGCGAACGCGAGCGTGCGATTACTGCATCGGCATCGCCAAACGTAAGAAGCGTGCCGATCAGACGACCCTCGCGGCCTTCACGCGCGATCTCGACTGCGAGTTCAATCGTTGGCTCCGGACACTTACAATTGCAGTGACGCACCAGCGCGCGGATGGACTCGAACATTTCATCTCCTTGAAAACCTGTTATTTCTGAAAATGCTACGGCTCAGTGGATGGGGGCGGCGGGTCATCCTCTTCGATAATCGTGACCTTTGATCCATACTTCTGATAGTTACGAAACCGTATCTCGTTGCGGGTCTGCACGGCTTGTTCGCCGCGACGGGCGGTGAGCACGACTTCGGCGCGCGATGGCAGCAGGTGCTGCAGGCCGTCGATCTCAACCCAGTCATAATCGATGGTGCTCGTGGCGGCGCTAACCGGAAAATCTTCGGGAATCTCCGTTGCGATGTCTTCCAGTCGAAGCACCCTGTTGACTTCGCGATCAATCCACACTCTTCCGCGGTAACCAACAATGATCGATTGATCTTTGCCCGCTTTGATCGATTGCTTTGAATGTGGCTTCTTGACCTCGAACTCATAGACGATGGTGCGGCGACCGCGCAGCAGATCCGTGTCGATCATCTTGAATCTCGCCTGGCTAGCTTCGCTAAATAGGGCGGCGAGCATTGAGACAAACTCACCCGTCGAACTCGTGCCGCCGAGACGTTCATAACTGTTGCCTGCTTGTTCGTCGTCTCCGGTCGGAAGCCCGTTGACGAGAAGCAGCTTATATTGTTCGCCGGCGCTTTCACGGTAGCTCACCGCCACGGTCAAGCGATCCGACGGAATCCAGTTCCGCGTGTTGCCGCGCGCGTATGAACGACCAATCTGCTGTTTGACAACAAAGTCGGGCATGCTTCCGTTGGCGGCGAGCGTCGCCTCACGCGTTTTTTCAAGAAGGTCGCGTCCCTCGGCCTCGGGTGGCAGAGAGAAGGCCGTAGGGTTAAGTCGCCGCCGCTCCGCTTCTTCGAGCGTCCGGCGGAGCAACGCGTCATTGCCGCTCTTGGTGGCGACGACCGAACGGATGCCGTTCGTTAAAGTGAAGCCGATGCCGCGGCGTCGCAGCTCTTCCACAATCTCACCCTTCTTCTCTGGATGAGCTGGCAGTTGTTGAACCAAGCGCACAAGTTCCTGACTGGTCAGCGGAGTTGACGATGGATTTGCAGATTGCGCACGAAGTGGTAGCGACAAAACACCAGTGAGCAGGCCGCACAGAATAGACGTTAACAAGTAAGACGGAAGGTTTCGGTATTTCATATTGTTAATGACCGCACAGAAGATAAACATACACGGTTGAGCATTGCGCTTTCAACTCATGATGTAGAGACAAAGTGACGGGTGATAAGCAAGTGCTGCCGAAGCAGTCTTAACTGAACAATTTTATTGTAGTCCATATTGCTCAGAATTTATTTTGAGTTTTGGTCATCAACACCAAATCAAAACACATGACAATGGGACACAGGGCCACTCATGGCCTGGGAATAGCGCATCCGGCATCCGCCGCCGCAGACGTAGAGATCAAGCAGAGGGTTGACCATTCACCACTCTGCGCTAACTTCGCGCTCTCTGCGTCTGCGGCGGTGAGTATGATGTAACGATGGTATAAGGTTCAATTTAGAGCGCTCGTGCCGTCCGCTTTTTCTCGTCACTTGTCACTCGGCACTTCAGACGATTTGATCTTATGATCAAATCTCGCTTAAAACCAGCTATTAAATAATCGAAGAATAGGGAGCACGAAGATGGGTGAACCAACTGAAGATTTTGCGTCGCCAATCAAACAAGTCGGATTAATCGGGCTGGGCATCATGGGTTTGCCGATGGCGCGCAATCTCGTTAAGGCCGGATTTGATGTGACGGTTTACAGCCGAACGCAGGCGAAGGTCGCCGCATTAGAGAAGGAAGGAGCGCGTGGAGCGAGCGGCCCGGCTGAACTGGCTTCACGTTGCCAGATGGTAATTACGATGGTGCCGGACTCAAGCGATGTTGAATCGGTCGCCGAAGGGAAGGGCGGCATCTTCGAGGGTGCGAAACCCGGCTTAATCATTGCTGACATGTCAACAATTTCGCCGCTCACAACAAGGCGTCTGTCCGCGGCGGCGGCGGAACGAAGATTTCTTTGGCTTGATGCGCCGGTCTCCGGTGGTCAAGCCGGTGCGATTGCTGGAACGATGACTATTATGGTGGGCGGCGAGCGCGCCGCATTCGAGCGCGCCCAACCGGTATTTGCCGCGATGGGCCAGCGCATCACCTACATGGGAGCATCGGGACAGGGGCAGACGGCGAAGCTTTGCAATCAGATTCTCGTCGCCGTCAATCTTTTAGCCGTCAGCGAAGCTTTGGTCTTCGGGGCTAAGGCCGGACTTGACCTCGACTCGCTTCTCGATGCGCTAACGGCCGGTGCAGCGAACAGTTGGGCGCTCGATAACTTGGGCCGCAAAATGCTCAAGCGCGATTTTGCGCCGGCGTTTATGGTTCGCCTTCAACAGAAGGATCTGCGGCTCGTCGGCGAGGCGGCGAGAGAACTGCAAGTGCCGGTGATTGGCGCAGGGCTAGTGCATCAGTTACTAACTTCACTGGAGGCCGCGGGGCGGGGCGACGACGGAACGCAAGCGCTGGTGAATGTTCTTGAATCGCTTGCTGGTGTCGAGGTTACTGGGAAAGGCAGTAAGCAGTAAGAAGAAGGCAGAAAGCAGCATGAAGCTCTTGACTGCCTTCTGCTTTCTGCCTTCTTCCCTTTGTGTTTTCTAAAGTATCTCCGCATAGTCCGCATGCATATCTTTTAAGAATGGTAATTCTTGGCGATAACTAACCAATGCTTGCAGGTCGAGGTTGGCGCTGATAGTGCCTTCTTCAGCGTCGGCCTCGGCGATAACGCGACCATGCGGATCAAAGATCATGCTTTGTCCCGAGTATGACAGTTGCGGGTCACGCCCGCTGCGATTGACGCCGACGACGTATGCCTGGTTCTCAATCGCGCGGGCTTTAAGAAGCGTGATCCAGTGGTCACTGCGCGGCGTGGGCCAGTTGGCGATGACCGTAAACAGATTCGCTCCTCGCCGCACCGCCGCGCGAAAGATTTCGGGAAAGCGCAGGTCATAGCAGATGAAAGGCGCGACGGTGAACTCGTTGCAAGTAAGAACCTGTAGGCCCGACCCGGAAAGGTAATTCCGCGATTCGCCGCCGAGGGTGAATGGATGCAGCTTACAGTAT
>JACCTF010000814.1 GCA_013812565.1 Pyrinomonadaceae bacterium
ATGTGGGCGAGTAGGATTGTGAATTCATCACCGCCGATGCGTGCCACCCGATCTTCGAGGCGCAAGACTGTTTCCAGCCGCCGCGCAACCGCAACCAGGAGTTGATCCCCGATCGTGTGGCCGAGACTGTCGTTGATGATCTTGAAGCGGTCAAGGTCTAAGAAGAGAACGGCGAACTGCCGCTCCTTGCCCTGCTTCGTGCGCGCGATCACGCGCTCCAAATAATCGATGAACAACTCGCGGTTGGGCAGACCGGTTAGCGCGTCATGAAAGGCGCTGTAGTAAAGTCGCTGCTCCGCTTGTTTGCGGTCGGTGACGTCGCGGATGATGCCGCTGTAGAAAGTTTCCTCCCCGTTTTTCCACGTCGATAATGAAAGCTCCATCGGAAACTCGCTGCCGTCTTTTCTCAGCCCATGTAGTTCCACCGCTCTTCCGGTAGCCTGAAATGAGTTGATCGAGATTGGACCTTCCATCCCGACTTGATGAACGTTCTGGTATCTTTCTGGAATAAGGTGTGGGAGCGACTGGCCGAGTATCTCCTCTTGACCGTATCCGAAGATCTCCTGCGCGCCCATGTTCCACAAAATGATTTGACCCTCATCGTCGGCCAGGACGATGGCGTCGCTCGCGGATTGCACGACCGAGCGAAATTTCGCCTCCGACCTGTGCACCGCTTCCAGCGAGTGCATGTGCTCAATGGCATAGCGGATCGAACGCTCCAAGAGCGGCGGATCGATCTGCCCTTTGATTAGGTAGTCCGCCGCGCCCGCTTTCATCGCTTCAATGTCCACTTCCTTGTCGCCCTGTCCGGTCAGCAGAATCACCGGCGCGCGGCAACCTTTTTGCACAGCTTCGCGCAAAAGTTCCAAGCCGTTGTGTGCGCCGAGATGGTAGTCCACTAAGTGCACATCGTGCTTGCCGCCTTGCATCGCTTCGAGCGCGGCGGCGTAAGTTTCCGCCCATTCAACGGCGTATTCACTGCCCTTGATTTCGGACAACAGATCGCAAGTTAAGATGTAGTCGTCTTCGTCGTCATCGACGAGCAAGACTTTAATCGGGTGTGTGTCCACTTCAACGTTCCATTTTTCCGGGCGGAAGTTCAACGATCTCAAACCAGTATTTGCCCAAGGTCTTCATCACATCAACCAATGATTCAAACATCACGGGCTTTGTGACAAACGAATTCACGCCGAGATCGTAAGTGCGATAAATGTCTTCTTCGGCTTTCGACGTAGTCAGCACGACGACCGGGATACGCCGCAGATCAGAGTCAGCCTTGATCTCTTTGAGCGCTTCACGCCCGTCCATTCGCGGCATGTTCAGATCAACGAGAATCACCCCGGGCGCGGCGCATTCGTCTCATTATACTTGCCGCGCTGGTACAAGTAGTCCAGCAGTTCTTCGCCGTCTTCGACAAAGCGCAGATCGTTAGCCAGATGGCTCTCCTTCAATGCGTCCTTTGCCATCATGCGATCATCCGGATCGTCATCGGCGACGAGGATCGTGATCGACTTTCCATGTCCATTTAGCAAGCGCTTTCTCCTTTACTCAACAGTGACGAGTGACTCGGACCAAGCAAGTAAGTCCAAAGCCTAAAGTCCAATATCCAAGGTCAAAAGCCGGAACATTGGACTTGCTGTCACTCGTCACCTCCAAGTCCTTTGTGTTGTTTTACGGGCAGTGTGATAAGGAAGGTCGCGCCTTCTCCCGGCGTGCTCTTGGCAGTGATCCGCCCGCCATGACGCTCGACGATCTTGCGACACACGGCGAGGCCGACGCCTGTTCCTTCGTATTCGCCGCGACCGTGCAAACGGTGAAACACGATAAAAATGCGGTCGAGATATTTCTCGTCGAATCCGATGCCGTTGTCCTTTACGGTGATTTGACAAACTTCATCCGGGGAAGATTCTTCAACTTCATCTCCGGCAGGCGGCCTAAAAATTTCTCCGCGAACCTTGACCACCGACGACGCTTCCGGGCGGCGGAACTTCAGCGCATTGCCGATTAAGTTTTGAAACAGTTGACGCATCTGTAACGCATCGGCATCAATCGTCGGTAGCTCGCCGAGTTCAACCCGTCCGCCGGTCTCTTCAACACGCACTTCCAAATCCGCCAACACCTCACGTGCGATTTCGGCAAGATCGGTTGGCACAAAAGGCTGCGCTTTGGTCATCACGCGCGAGAACATCAGCAAATCGTTGATCAACGTCTGCATGCGTTTGGCCGCATTCTGCATGCGCTCCAAGTAATCGCGCCCTTCTGTGCTAAAGCTGTCGGCGCATCCGATTTTGAGACGGTCGCCGAAGGCCTGGATTTTCCTGAGCGGCTCCTGCAAGTCGTGCGATGCGACCGAGGCGAAGTCTTGCAACTCGCGGTTGCTCTGTTCGAGCCGGGCGGTGAAGATTCGCAATTTTTCTTCCACCCGCTTGCGTTCGACGATATTGCGGACGCTGGTGATGATGTAAGACTTGTCGGCGATGCAGAAGGTTGAGACTGCCGCTTCAGCATCAATCACCGTCCCGTCTTTCTGTTTTCCCTTGAATTCATAAACACTCGGCGTCGGCTCCCCGTGCAAACGTTTCCGACCAAATTCTATTATTCGCTTGTTGTCCTCAGCCGTCTGGACGATGGAGGTAGGCTTACCAATCAACTCTTCAGCTTTATCGTAGCCATAGAGATGCGCGAAGGATTTATTGCCATAGACGATAAGCTCGTTCTCCTCGACGACGATTCCATCGCGCGACGCTTCAAAGATCGTCGTCAACCAAGCTTGGCTCTCTTTCAGCGCCGCTTCAGCCTGCTTGCGGTCTGTGATGTCGGTAAAGAGTCCCAGCACGCCCATCACATCACCTTCATCGCTGATCACCGGAGTCTTTACCACTTCAACGATTCGCTCGCGTCCCTGCACGATATTCGTTTCTTCCAACATCTCGGGTTGCCGCGTGTGCATCACCCGCAGATCGTCGGCGCGGTATTTGTCGGCCAACTCTTTTGGAAACAGATCGTGATCGGTCTTTCCAATCAAGTCTTCCGGGCGCATGTTCAAATCGTCGGCTAACGAAGCGTTGACGAAGACAAAGACGGACTGGCAATCCTTGAAGTGCAGCCGCTGGGGAAGGCTTTTGATCAGTGTGCGATGGCGCTCTTCGCTTTCACGCAGCGCATTCTCGGTTCGCTTGCGCTCACTGATGTCTTGAAGCGTTGAGCGAATACCGATTGTATCTCCGCGCGCATTGTAAAGAAGTCGGTCCTTAATCAGCGCCGGGAACGTGGTCCCGTCTTTCCGGCGCACTGTACGCTCGAAAGGGCAGAGCGCGACAGATCTAGCAATCTTGGCGATGACCGCCCCGCGGGATGCTTCTTGATCAAAGGCAAACTCCCATACGTATCGGCCTAGCATCTCCTCAAAGGTATAACCGATCATCTGTAGCTCTGTTGGATTGACGCGCGTGATGCGTCCTTCAGCGTTCAACTCGTGGTACCCGATTGGCGCCTCGTCGTATAGCTCTCGAAAGCTACAGACACTCTCCCGCAGCGTTCTTTCGATCTCCCTCTGCCTGACAATGGCGCTTTCCATAGACGTTAAACGATGCTGTAGTTCCAACCGCGTTACCACTTGCCGAGCCAATGCGCGCAAGCTCTCTTGC
>JACCTF010000823.1 GCA_013812565.1 Pyrinomonadaceae bacterium
GCCACACGTTGGACATGGCCGTGGTAACTCGAGACGCAACTGGCGTTGCGTTCCGGTGAAGGCTTCTTCCAGCGTTATTTCGGCCGGCTGTTCGTAATCCTGGCCTTTTTGCCGCCGCATGCCACCGGAGGCGCCCGGCCCATAACCGCTGGCCTGCCGTGGACCTGTATTTCCAAACAATGTCTCGAAGAAGTCGGAAAAGCCGCCGGCGCCACCGTTGCCACCGAAGTCGACCCGCACGCCTCCGGGCTGCGAGGCATACTGCGACCAGTCGAAGCCGCCGCCGCCGCCGCTCTGCTCGTAATGGCGATAGTCAGAGCCAAAGCGATCATACTTGCCGCGCTTGTCGGCGTCCGACAACACTTCGTAGGCTTCGTTGATCTCTTTGAACTTGCCTTCCGCTTCATCGCTGCCAGGATTAATATCTGGATGATACTTGCGCGCAAGCTTGCGATACGCCTTTTTGATGTCGTCCGCCGACGCCTGGCGTTGCACCCCCAGCACCTTGTAATAGTCCTTGAAATCCATACTCACTCCGTCTCATGCGAGCACCACGGCAGCCCGCCAGATCAGCTGATCGGATTCTAGACCTTGATAGCGGTGCTGTCAAGGTTATTGAGCGGCGCGCCTGTAACTCTAACGCTTTGTTAACAGAACGTGCTTGGTGGATCGGGCGAACACAGAGAACGAACACCACGAGGCACGGAGAAGCTCTTGTTACCTCCGTGCCTCGTGGTGTAACCCTGATCAGAGTAACAGCTTCACTTCACTAACCAACTCTGCCAGCCGTACACGCAATCGCTTGTACAACAATTTGTCCAGCCCTAGCGGACGCAGTAACCCAATGATGCCGGCATGACCTGCTGCTCCGGGCCGTGGATCTGGAATAGTTGTTATGCCTTGTTTGATCGTCAAAAGGTCCCAAACGACATCCAGTTGTGGCACATGCGGCGCATCGGTGTTAGGCCGTGCCTGCCTGATGTCGTCTACCTTTAAGCATAACGCAAGCCTGTACTGCTCCTGCTTGGGGCCATAAATCCGCGTGCTTGTTCAATAGTTGTCAGCTCTGTATGCCAAACCGAGAGTGCTTGTAGCGACGATGCTTTATCGTCTGATGACAATGCAAATACTTCAGGGTTGATTATTTTGGTAGCTTCATAATCCTTCGGCAGTACGGCAAGTCGTACTACAACAGCACCCGCCGGCAGCGGTTCGCCTTGCGCACCCGGGCCGACGACACTACTCATGGCTTACGAAGAGTGAGAGTTTGTCTAACATTACTTGTGGCAGCACCGCACCGATAATGTGGTCATAGCCCCATACAGCATCAGTTACTCGGTTGAGATAGAAGAATTCGACGGGCGTTGTCGGAAAAACCTCTAGTTCCAAATGATGTTCGCCCCGATCCCAGGCAAACAGTAATTCTCCGTCAGGTCCAGGTGCAGCATCCGGTACTGGCAGGCCATGCGATGTTGCAACGAGCAGTTCTTCCCATGCCTGCCAAGCACGGGTTGCCCTATTGGGATGAATAAGAGCAGCTTGTTCCATTCTTGCGAGGTAGTCAGTTAGCTCCTGTACGCGGTCGTCGTGAATTGATGATGCCGCGCTGTCAGTTTGAAGTGTTTGCATTGCTGCTACGTCAGCATCGAAATCGTTTTCTTCGTAATGAAGCGTGATGTGCCGGCTAGCGAGTAGACGCTGGAACTCGATGCGTGTCAACCCTGCTATCGTAGCCGCCTCGCCGAGGCCCACGGTCTGTCGTTGGTACAACACCACGGCAAGCTCGTGCTTGACCTCATCGAGCTCCTGTGCCGACAGGTTGAGAGGGATCTCGATGCTGACGCTCATAGCAAGTTCCTCCTAATCGCCGTTAACACGCACCTCCTATTCCTTCCCCAGATCCCGCAAAATCTCCTGGGCGTGCTCGTCCGGCTTAACGTTCGGATAGGCTTTCTGCACCCTGCCATCCGCGCCGATCACAAAGGTTGAACGTAGGATACCCGTGTAGGTCTTGCCCATGTAACTCTTTTCGCCCCAGGCGCCGAATGCGTCCGCAAGCTCATGCTCAGGGTCCGACAGCAGGCGGTAGGGGAGCTGGTATTTGTCGCGGAATTTCGTGTGGCTCTTGGTCGAATCGGGGCTGACGCCAATCACCTCGACGCCGGCTTCCTGGAATGCGCTGTAGGTATCGCGAAAGCTACAGGCCTCTTTAGTACATCCAGGGGTATCGTCTTTGGGGTAGAAGAACAGCACATAGGGCCGCCCTTGCAGCTCCGCCAAGCGTACTTCCTGACCCTGGTCGTCGATTAGGGTTGTGTCCGGGACGTTGCCACCTACTTCAAGCACTTTACTCTCCAAGCTGACGAACGTGACCTAATCAGATCACCCGGCGGCAGCATAAAGGAT
>JACCTF010000838.1 GCA_013812565.1 Pyrinomonadaceae bacterium
ATACCCAACCCGAGTGGATCGGGCACCATCCCTAATCCTAACTTTGGCAGGATCACTGGATACATCAATCCTGACGCCAACAATGCGCCGATTGATCCGAACACCGCGCGTTACATCGCGAATCCGACTTTTATCGCCGGAAATGCATTTGAGTCGGGTATTCCGCGCGTCGGCACCGCTCCCCGCAATTCGGAGCGCTCTCCGGGAATCGAGAACTTCGACTTCAACATTCTCAAGCGAACGAGGATTTCGGAGACTACGGCCGTTGAGTTCCGCACGGAGTTCTACAACATCTTTAATCACCCGCAGTATGGAGAAGGGAGCGTGAGTCCGTTCGCGCCTCTCCGCAATCCTGGAGGGTCTAATTTTATTGGCACCAACACTACCGGTTCAGCGGCGGGTGTTTTCCTCCAACCGAACACACGGCTCTCTGACGGTGGCGGACGTGTCATTCGTTACCAGTTGAAGTTTATCTTCTAAGCAAACACGATGAGGGACTGACCTCATCAACAGTAAAAGCCTGACTGTACATCAGTGTCCAGTCAGGCTTTTGTTATGTTTGGCTCTTTTATCAAAGCGGGAGCGCAGCTCGTGATGAATTTAGGGTCTGATGTGGAAGCACCGAGCATCCGCGAAAACAGCAACATGAAAGTTCATGATGCGCGCCGAGCCGTGCGGATCGTGGAAGAAAATCAAGGGCATCTACTTCGAAGATGGAGAGAAATACATGGCTAAGTGGCGAATGAGCGACGAAGAATTTGAACGCCAACTTGCAGAAGCGACCAAGCGGGGCGAAGAAGCGTTGGAGCGCGGGCCGCGCGCACGGGACGCATACTACGATCGGGAGAGCGGCCGCATAGTCGTCGAACTCTTAAACGGCTGCACGTTCATGTTTCCGACCGAGTTGGCCCAGGGCTTACGCGGAGCATCACCTGACGATCTGGCAGAGGTAAAGCTGATGGGACAGGGATCCGACTTGCACTGGGACAAGTTGGACGTGCAGTTCACGCTTTCGGGCTTAATGGCCGGATTCTTTGGTAACCAGCGGTGGATGAGTGAGATCGCCTCGCAGATGAATCGGAAAGGTGTCAGCAGCACACCGGAAGCGAAACAGGCGGTAGAGCGCGCGAACGGCAAGAAGGGTGAACGACCCGCGCCAGCGACAAGGAAGAGAAAGTCGGGCTGAACATCGGACGCTTAATCCACCGACTGAAGCCGGAGCTTTCATCCGCCAATCAGCTCAGCGAACGAAGCGAAGTCCGCGGCTTGCACAGGCAGTCCGAGTCGTTGTTGGAGATCATCCAGCGTCATGCCGTCGAGCATCACGGCTTCGTCGGTTTTCAATGTGACGCTGGGGATGATGACACTTTCGGTCTTGATCTGATCGCGTGCCGCGAGGATGCACGAGCCGGTGAGCAGTCCGGCCACAACGATGTCGGGGCCGAAGTATTTGTTCTCTACCGCCGCGACCCGCAGCCGAGTGCCGAAGCGGTGGTTCAACCGGTCGATTATCTTTTCAAGTTCTGGAGCGAAGAGCGTGGCGGTGAGGATCGTGGCATTCAAGCTTGCGGCATGAAGCGACGGGCGAGGTTCGAGTCTGTGCCACAAACGCCGGAAATCTTCGTGGAAACTACGCACCATGCCGACGCCGTCTTCGATCTGCGGGTAGTCGCCGTAGTGCTTGCGGCTTGGGATCGGGCGTCCGGCGCGCAGGTAAATTTCGTCGCCGAGGAAAGCAAAATTTGTCCCTAAACGTTTGCGTAAATCTTGTTGAATGAGCGTCACCTCGCGAATAGTACGCCCGCAAAACTCTGTGGTGACGGGCGTCAGGCGCGCATCCTGGTTGTAGCGCGTGAGGCCCAGCGGAACAATGGCGACGCTGCGAATGCGCGGATACTCGGCGGCCAGGTCGTAGATCGTGCGCCGTAAAATTTCGCCGTCGTTGATCTCAGGACAGAGCACGACCTGCGCGTGAATCTCGATCCCGGCGTCCATCATCCGCTGCATCTTCGCGGAAATATCAGCGCGTTTCTTATCGATGCTCAAAAGATAAGCCCGCACATCAATGTCAGTTGCGTGAACCGAAACGTACTGCGGCGTCAATCGCTGCTCGATGATGCGGCGCATCTCGTCTTCGGTGATTGAGGTGAGCGTGGTGTAGTTGCCGTAGAGGAACGAAAGGCGGATGTCTTCGTCGCGGATAAAAAGCGACTTGCGTGCGTCCGGCGGATTGCCTTTGCAGAAACAGAAGAGACAATCGTTAGCGCACTGGCGCGGAACGATCTGTTCAAAGGAAAGGCCCCAGTCTTCGCCCTCACCGCGCTCAACATTTATCTCCCATTCCTCACCGCTTTGTTTAATCACGTCGAGCGTGAGTTCGGTTTCGCCGCCGGTTTGAAAACGGAAGTCGAGATAATCGCGGACCAGGTGGCCGTTGACACGGATAATGCGGTCGCCCGCTTCAAGCTCTAGCTCAGCGGCGAGATGACCGGACACGACTTCAGTGATTTCGACTCCGCGCCGTCTGATCTGCGTTACGGCTGGAGCAACAGCGAATTCGTACATCGTAAGAACTTAAGTCACCGTGTTTTTTGAGGTGGTAATTGTTTTGCCGGTAATGATTTCAGTGATCGGGGTGTAATCCAATCCTTGCGCGGCGGCGACGGCTTCGTAGGTAAGCTTTCCTGCATAGGTATTAACCCCGGCGATAAATCCTTCATCGCTTGTCACAGCTTCCAGAAAACCGTGATTGGCGAGCTTTAAAACGTAGGGAAGTGTCGCATTGGTTAAAGCAAACGTTGAGGTGCGCGGCACTGCGCCGGGCATGTTGGCAACGCAGTAGTGAAGCACGCCTTCGACGTAGAAGGTTGGATCAGAGTGCGTCGTCGGATGCGTCGTCTCGATGCATCCGCCCTGATCAACGGCAACGTCAACGATCACCGCCCCGTTAGGCACATCTTTCAGCATGCTGCGCGTGACGAGTTGGGGAGCCGCTGCTCCCGGTACGAGCACCGCGCCCACGATCAAATCCGCTTGGCTGATGGCGTCGTGAATCGCATAAGCGCTCGAAGCAAGCGTCGTAATACGCGAAAGGAAAATGTCGTCCAGCTCGCGCAGACGATCCAGATTATTGTCGATGATCGTGACATGCGCGCCCATGCCGACGGCGATCTTTGCCGCATTAGTTCCGACGATGCCGC
>JACCTF010000842.1 GCA_013812565.1 Pyrinomonadaceae bacterium
GGCTAAGTCGTTGATCTCTGGTGGAGGCATAACGCGAAAACGGTTTCATCCATGAAATTCTTTGTGCCATCGACGAAAACTGAATGACCCTGGACCGAACTTCTCTATATTGCATTGCATCCGACATGGTCATTGTTGGTTCATCAAACAAAGGCTGGGCGTCAAATCTCGGCGACGCAGGACAGGGGAATTCGCCGACTGTCGAAAGACGTACGAGCACCGCTCGCCTCCACAGAGCGCAAGGCCCGCCCTTGTCTGCGGGATAATTGCTCCTGTCTTTATTCAAGTTCCCCAATCGCACCGATTTCAATAAGACCATCGGCATTTTAACTGATACTGCTTTCGGCCGGATTTTGATGGCGGATTCGTCACGTAACATTCAGTTGGAATTGCGGCGGCAGTATTAGGTGATCGCGGCGACCTTCATTTGAGAGCTAAGGAGCGATGATGAAATTACGGATCGGGAAGCGGGACATGGAAGTTAGCGGCAAGTACTTACAAAACGACCTGCGTTCAAGCAATGACTTGATCGACGATCCAGAAGCGCTTCGCCAGCGCATGGCTGATGACGGTTATCTGCTGATTCGCGGCCTTCACGAACGGGAAAGCGTTTTGGCGGCGCGGCAGGAACTGCTCGAAAAGATGGCCGAGAGAGGATTGTTACACCCTGACACACCTTTGATGGATGGTCAGATCAATCCGCAGGCAGACGTGACCGCCACAACGAGCGTTGCCGCCACCCAGTATCTTGCGGACCTTCCCGGATTTCGCCGCGTGGTTGAATCGCCGCGGGTGATGGGTTTTTTTGAGCGTTATCTTGGCGGACCAGTAGTCACTTACCAGCACAAGTGGTTACGCGCCGCGCCGACGGGCGCCTCGTCGCCGATTCACGGCGACGCCGTTTACATGGGGCGCGGCACCAAACAGCTCCACACTTGCTGGACGCCGCTCGGAGATGTGCCTCTCCAAATGGGCCCGATCGTGCTCTTTTTAGGGTCGCATCAACTCGAGCAAGTCAGAAGAAACTACGGAGGGATGGACGTCGATCGTGATTTGTTTGAAGGCGTCTTCAGCGATGATCCCGTGGATGTCGTCGACAAATTTGGCGGCGTGTGGGCGACCACCGATTTTCAAGCCGGTGATGCTTTGATCTTTGGCATCTATGTATTGCACGCCTCGCTGACCAATCAGACAAACCGCTATCGGATCAGCGTGGATACGCGTTATCAACTCGCCTCCGAACCGGTTGATGAGCGCTGGGCCGGTTCGTCTCCGCTCGGCCACTATGCCTTTAAACAGCCGGGCGTTGTGCTCGAACCGTTGGCAATTTCTCGCGCCCGCTGGGGGTTATAGAATGCGATTGGGGATTTATAAAATTTGCGGGGGCATGGGCGGCCTCTCAAGAAGATCAACTGTAAGGACATCAAAGCGGCCGGCTATGACGGCATCGACGTGCCCTTACCGACTGCGCAGCATGAAGGAGAATTTAAGTTTCTCCTGCGTGAGTATGATTTGCGCTACATCGCTTTCGTCCAGACCGTCTGCCCCGATCACCACGGCTCTTTCGCAGAGGTCACACGGGTGGCAGAGCTCAGACCAAATCACCTCGCGCAGCACAAGCGCCTGCAGTGAAAACGGCGCCACACAACTTGCGATTAAAAGAATTTCGCTCGCTTTAGAGCAATCGCCAACGTGCGAGAAATGAGAAAAGCGGCGTAAATGTCAAAGAACTATCGGCTCACAAGTCGGGAACTACAGTCAGTGAGTGTTACGGTCATCATTCACCGAGCCTAACCTGAAATGTAAACAGAATCCTAGTAGATAATCACGCCGAACGTGATGGATAAAGTCGTTTCAGTCTTTCACGTGGCATGGCTGGCTCATCCTTCAGGTGGAGTAAGTGACCAGACTTTACTGGTTCAAAGAGCGTCCATCAATTCAACTGTGATGTTCTACTAGGGCAAACGCATCTAAATTTGGGCTCAACGCACTTTAGTGTGGGTGAAAAGTAGCCAAGATCGCCACTTCACCCAATAAACATCGGCATTTTACCTCATTCGATCTTTGACAAAAAGTGTATCATCCTTACC
>JACCTF010000879.1 GCA_013812565.1 Pyrinomonadaceae bacterium
CTTAGGTCGGTCGAGAGAAAGTAAAAAAAGCCCTGCACGTAGTCAACGTGGTCCTGCCAAAGCTCGGAGCGCCGGCGGTAGCTCGCGGTGGGATATTCCCAGTTCATGTTGATGTTGTTGGTCGAGACTGGGCCGCGATTGTTGATGTCAGTCTTGCCATTCGGCATCTGCGAGACAATCATGATCTCGTTCATCCGCGGGGCGCGGCCATTCTTTTCGACAAGCGCGTTGAGCAACCTGATCAACAGCTCGTACCGGTAAGGATTGTAAGTTTTGGGGCGCGGGTACGGGAGTTGATTCTCTTTGATTTTGGTCAAGCACACGCGGAAGTTGTAGGCCTGAACTTTGCGGTCGCCGTCACCGGGATTCCCTTTTGGTCCAGGATGCACGCCGGGCAGCAACTTGCCGTTCTTGTCATAAGGCGAGACGCGCACGTCCATTGACGCGGCCCCTTTTGTCATAAAGTTATGGTTCGGAGTTTCGGCGCGCACTCCGGCCAGTGACTCATCGTACTGTGCGATTGGCTCGCGTCCCCACGTGTAAGATACCTTAGCCTGCGCCATCAGATCACCTTCGTACGTGGCGTCGGCGAAGATGGGAGCGGTAAACGTTGCGCCGTTCTCGGTCCTGATTTCGGTAATGCGGGTGCCCTGCTTGCGCACGCCACCCTGCTCGCGAAGGCGATGGTTATAGAAGATTGAGACGCCCGCCTCCTTCACCATTTCGTTGAAGATTCGCTCGGCCACGTGCGGCTCGAAGTACCACCCGACATCTCCAAGGTGGGAACGATTGATGCTCTCATTGAATTTGCGCACGAAGTCTTTGCCGTAGTGGCGACTCACGCGCTCGAAGAACTCCAGTGAGTAGCCGCCGATCACCTCCGGGTGCCGGCTGATGTCCGACTCTCCGAGCCCACCCGAAACCATGCCGCCGAGGTTCCGGCGCGGCTCCAGAAGTGCCACCTTCAGGCCCTCACGCGCGGCGGCGACGGCTGTAACCACACCGCCCGCCGTCCCACCATACACGACGAGATCGAACTGCCGCGCCTTTCCATAGACGGCGTCACTCTGCAAAACGATTATCAAGATAAATAAGAGCAGCCGCATGATTCCTCCTGATAGTGTTGAGTTTTTGACGAAGAATGCGCGTGACCGACCCGAATTAGAAACTGACAATTTAAGACGTTGCTCTCGGCTGACGGCTTACTAACCAATGATGCAATAGCTTTCAAGAAAATTAAAGTTTGGAGTATCGCCTTGAGGCGGGTTGTACAGCTATGGAAAGCCCCAATTCCCTAAACTCTCTGAACTCTCCAAACTCTGAAAAGTTTACCCCTTATTGGCAAGCGTGTAGAATCTGCCACAACCAAGCGGAGGTTGCGCGCCGGTCGCACGCCATTAATAGTCGATAACCTGTCGTGCCTCGGGGGCGAGCTTCAAGCGGAGGATAGGCTGGAAGAACAGAGGTGATGTCTCAATGTACATCCAGCGCTCGCTCGCGTGTCCCGGCCGCAGAAGTTCATTTAACTCGCCCACATGCCGCTGATCTTCTCAGATCTTACGGTTATGCCCAGCAGTGATCACTATGAAGAAGCATAAACTAACTCAGGCAAACAGAATAAAGTTGTTGATGTGTTTGGTCTTCGGTATCGTCGGTACTGCCGTACCTTTCTTCAATAGTTCGGCTGCCCGCCCGACACCACATCAGGCCAGCAAGTTTACCACCCCCGAGAGTAATGCGATTCTTGAAAACACACTGCGGAGTAAGGTGTCTTTTCAGGACTCGCCGACAACTCCGATTGGTAAAATTGATTTTAAGAGAGATGTTGAACCGATCTTCAAAGCCACCTGCTACCAGTGTCACGGCGCGAAGATGCCGCAGGCCGATTTGCGTATAGACTCCAGAGCAGAAGCATTGAAGGGCGGCGTCTCAGGTCCCGCGATCATTCCCGGCAACAGCCTTGAGAGTCTGTTCGTTCGCCGCATCGTCGGTCAAGACAATTTGCCCAAGATGCCTCCCGGCGGAAAGAATCTTTCACCCCAACAGATTAAAATTATTAAGGAATGGATCGACCAGGGCGCGAGATGGTCCGAAGAACCGACGTCAGGCGGCACATCCGCCGGACAAACTGACGTTGCCGCAGTTGATTACACAAGAGACATCCAGCCGATCTTTAGTGCGCGCTGCTATGAGTGCCACGGACCCGGCGTGCAAAATCCGCGCGCTCAGTTGCGGCTCGACGCCAAGATGCTGGCGATGAGAGGCGGAATCTCCGGCCAGGTTATTGTTCCGGGTAAAAGTAGAGAGAGCCGTTTAGTTCACCGCATCCTCGGCGAAGGCGGCGAGACTCGTATGCCGCTCAAAGGTGAACCGCTCACGCCGGAGCAGATCAACCTGATCAAGAAGTGGATTGATGAAGGCGCTCGGTGGCCGGACGAAGCGGCTGGTCTCACAGCTAAAATCGAAAAGCCCTGGACGTACATCAAGCCTGCGCACTCACAGCCGCCCGCCGTTAATAACAGATCATGGGTTCGCAACTCCGTAGACAATTTCATTTTAGCCGAACTCGAAAAGAATGGTTTGGCTCCTTCACCCCAGGCGTCGAAAGAGACGCTCATACGCCGCCTCAGTCTCGACCTGACGGGGTTGCCGCCGACACCGAATGAGATTGACGAGTTTCTCAAAGACAGTTCGGCGAACGCTTATGAAAAGGTGGTTGATCGGTTGTTGGCCTCGCCGCGCTACGGCGAGCGGATGGCTTTCAGATGGCTTGATGCCGCGCGCTATGCCGACACGAACGGTTATCAGATTGATGGCGACCGCCAAATGTGGCGCTGGCGCGACTGGGTGATTGATGCATTCAACCGCAACCTTCCCTTCGACCAATTCGCCGTCGAGCAACTGGCCGGTGATCTGCTCCCGGCGGCGACGCTCGAACAAAGAATCGCCACCGGCTTTAATCGCAACCATCGCACCAATGCCGAAGGCGGAATCGTCCCCGAAGAGTATGCGGTCGAGTATGTGGTTGACCGCGTGGATACGACTGCGACCGTCTTCATGGGGCTGACGGTGAGCTGCGCCCGGTGTCATAACCATAAATACGACCCGATCACACAGAAGGAGTATTATCAATTCTTCGCTTACTTCAACAACATTCCCGAAGACGGGCGGGCCTTCGATCAAGGCAATTCCCCTCCCTGGATCGCCGCACCAAACTCGGACGAACAGCGGCGGTTAAAGGAATTGGAGAATGAGATCGCACGGGATGAAAAGCAGTTTGAGTTGATGACGAAACGACTTGCCACAAGGCAGCGCGGATGGGAAAAGACTTTGACCTCATCGACTCATCAACAATGGTTCCCCGCCGACGAGTTGCTCGTTCATCTCGCGATGGACGAATCATCAACTCCCGTCATCAATAAATCGGACAAGCCGCAGCACAATCCCCCTGAGAAGAAGATCGACAACAAAGCCGCAGACAACAAAGCCGAAGTTAAGAAAGAGGTTGACAAGCCGGACGTGATCGGGTTCAAGGACGGAACGCCGAGATACGTTTCCGCGCCTACTGGTCAGGCCACTGCGTTTGACGGTCGTCTCTTTTTTGAAGCGGGCCGACACGCTGACTTTCGATATAAATCAACCAGCGTTGATTACAGAGAGCGGTTCGCCATCTCAGCGTGGATTTATCCTGAATCGGAACAGGGCGGCGCAATCGTCACCAAGATGCCGGATAAAGTGGAGGAGAAGGACCACAACCTGCCAAGAATCGGAGGGTGGGGGATCTTCTTCAAGGACGGCAAAATTCATTTCAACATGGTCAGGGAGTGGAATTACGATGGCTTCCGCGCCGAAACAGAAGCAACGCTTCCGCTCGGGCAATGGCATCACGTTCTGCTCGCCTTTGACGGACTGGGGCAAGCCGATGACCGCGTGCGGATTTACATCAACGGTCAACCGCAGCAGTTGAAGATCAATCAACGCAATTTCTATTTGTACTGGGGATTGCCGGAGGTGCCTCTGCGGATCGGCGGCGGGGGTGGGCCTGAGATGCGTTTCAAAGGGTGGCTGGATGAGTTGCGGATTTACACACGGTTGCCCGAACTTGACGAGAGGGAGGTTCTTGCCTGCGCCGATCCGCTTGACCGCATCGCAGCGATTCCGGCGCAGAGACGCACGCCCGGTCAGAAGTTGAAAATGCTGAATGCGTTTTTGGAATGGGGCGCGCCTGATGATGCGCGCGGGTTGTGGAAAAAGCTGGCCGGACTGAAGGAGC
>JACCTF010000881.1 GCA_013812565.1 Pyrinomonadaceae bacterium
GTGTTGATCGCAACCCCGGAGCATTGGCACCATCGCATGACGCTCGATGCGCTTGAAGCCGGTAAGCACGTTTATGTAGAGAAGCCGATGACTCATACGATCAAGGAGTCGCAGGAGGTGCTCCGCAAACTGCGAGGTTCTCAGCTCAAGCTGCAAGTGGGCGTTCAAGGAATGTCTGATGAATCTTACGAGGTCGCCAATCGCTACATCCGTGAGGGGGCGCTCGGCAAGGTAGTCATGGCGCAGATTGATTATTCGCGAAATTACCTTAACGACTTTTGGGCTTACGACATCGACGCGGACGCCAAGCCGGGAGTCAACCTTGATTGGGAAGCCTGGTTAGGTCCTGCGCCGAAACGCCCGTGGGATCCGCGCCGCTATTTCCAATGGCGACGCTACTGGGATTACTCAGGAGGCATCGCCAGCGATCTCTTCGTCCATCGCGTGACCCGCATCATCAAAGCCGTTGGGCTGACCTTTCCCGACCGCGTGGTGGCGACCGGCGGAACTTGGAATTTCACCGACACCATCGCCGAGATTCCTGAAACCTTTAACATGCTCTGCGACTACCCCGGCGGCCCGACAGTAGCTATTATTTCTTCGATGGCAAACAGCACCCCGATTGAGCACGTCATCCGCGGACACAAAGCCACCCTTCAGTTTAACCGCGAGGGGTTTGTTATCACGCCGCAGGAGGTTGCGCGCGAAGGCGGACCCGATTCGGAAGGGCGCACCGCACAGGAAGTTCGACTACTGGTTTACCGAAAGACGGGAGCCGAGGATGTTGCTTTGCATCATCGCAACCTTCACAACGCGATTCGCAAAGGCGAGGAGTTGCGATGTGATGCAATGTTGGGTTACTACGGTGTGGTCGTGACTTCGATGGGCGTGGAATCCTTTCGTAAGCAGCGGTATCTTAAATGGAATCCGAAGAGGGAAAAAAGCGAAGAGGCCTGACGACACGACTGGTTGCAACTATGCGAATGATCTCCCTGCCTCTCCCGACATGGGACTCACCACAGAGACACAGAGTAAAGCCACAGAGGTACACAGAGAAAAGTATCAGTGTAGTCTGCCTCCTCTGTGGTTCTCCGTGTTACCTCTGTGCCTCTGTGGTGAAGTGCCTTCCGCCTTGCTTATTGAAGCAACTTCTTCAAGAACTTCAAGCCATCGCCCGCCAGATCGTCCTGCGTCTTGGCGAGGGGTCGCCAGATGGCGGCGGCAGCCGCAATCGCTTTGCATTCGGGAGTAAATGATTCGATGACGCAATCGCCCGCGTAGCCTATCTCGCGCAGACCCCTGGCTAAACCATCCCAATCCACTTGTCCCGATCCGGGCGCGCCCCGGTCGCTTTCGCTGGCATCGACGTAGACGAGATTTTTGCCGGCAAGTTTTACCGCTTCGTAAACATCTTTCTCCTCAATGTTCATGTGAAATGCATCGAGGTGTACGCGCACCGAATCGTGTCCAACGTCGCGGATCAAACGCACCACTTGTTCGGAGGTGTTGATCAAATCGGTCTCGAATCGGTTGAGCGCCTCGATAGCCAGCGTCACACCGTGGTCGGCCGCCATGTCGCCGGCTTTTCGCAACCCTTTGACGGCCAACTCCCACTCAACCTTTCTCTGCTCAGCCGGTACTTGCCGCCGCTTGCCGACGGCCGAATACATCGGCCCGACCATGATTTTGGCACCCCACTTTTCGCACAACTTCAACGTGGCCCCGATATAGTCGAGACTCTCCTGACGAAACCGCGGGTCTTCATGCGTCAGATCGCGCGAAGGCCCGAAAGCTCCCGTGACGTAGATGCGCAGGCCGCTCGCCGCGATAGCGTTCTTGACTTCGTCAGCATCGAAGTGTGAAGGATCTTCGACCGCGATTGTGAAGGCGTCGAATCCCATCTCCGCTGCCTTTGTCAGCAGCCCCACCGACTGAGTTGTGAAAGGCGAAGTCCAGACCCATGAATTGATTCCAACTCCGATAGCCATGCTTTACCTCCTGTACTCAAAAATGTCAGCTCAAGATTCATAACCGATTGTCACTTTACACCTGTCGCCGGGTTGTTAGTGTCGGCGGCCGGGTTCCGTCTTGGCGGTTTGGGATCGAGGTTCTTTTTCAAATTTTCTTCCGTAACTGTGGACGCTACTCCGTCCGGCGGCACTTCCGCTTTGGCGGTCCACAGCAGAGCGTTGAGGATTACCTTGCGGAAATTAGCGTCGCCCCAGTTTTCATGATTATGTGCTCCCGTCAAACTAAATCCGCGTCCTCCGTCGGGACGCTCCACCGCCCAGGCCAGCACTTCGTCGCGGCCGCTTGCGGCGACGATGTGTGGGTACGGGCCGCGCGGGGATGACGACTTGCCCTGGCGTGTTTCGTCCGACGGCTTGGCGACCAAGATGGGAGTTACGCCCTTCATCTGGGGACGAAACCGCATATTGAAATACCATTCGTCATCGACGGCGAATGGTTTGACCCCGCGTGTTATGGGATGCTCAGGCAAACTTTTAATGTCGGCAACCCAGTGCGGGTTGGTCGAAAATCGGTCTTCATAATAGCCGCCAAGCCATTCCAGAAACTCTGGGCCACCCTTGTCCTTTGGCACTTCGACTGCGTAATGCACCGCAACGAGACCAACCCCCTTTTTCATTAAGTCGCCGATGATCTTCAGATGATCGTCTCGGACGACCGGATGATTTTTTCCACCATCCATAAACAACATGATTGTATCCGCCCCGTCGAAAGCGTTTGCCTGTTTCGGCCAACCGTTCAGATGCGCGGTCGCTAGGACGCCGGGTACTTGGTCGAGTGATTGCTTAAGCAACAACACACCGGCGTTGAATTCGTGGTCGCCGGGGCCGTGACTGGGGGTGCCCGCGACCATCACGATCTTTTTCTTACCGCCAGCCGGAGAGTTCGTCCCCGTCTGCTCCACCGACTTCAACGGCTTCATGCGAATGTCTCTGAACCGAACCGTCATCGGCTCGCCCGCGTGCAGTTGTAAGGCGAGCACGCCGGATGCGGCGGCCTTAGTTTTCTGCTCATCAATAACATCCACGGTCTTTCTGCCATTGATGATGTGAGTCAGGTGATTGCCTTTGGCGATAATGACATACTCGTTCCAATCTTCCGGCTTGATGGCTGACTGAATCTCATCGGGGTTCCCGGTTGAACCGACTACTTCGACCTTGGTTTTACCATCGACCTCTTTGATCACCGTCTGCTGACCGCGCTTGGCGAGTAT
>JACCTF010000896.1 GCA_013812565.1 Pyrinomonadaceae bacterium
TTGTTGGCTCATCAGTTCACACAATTGATGGGCATCTTCCCAGACGGCAAGCATTCCTCGCTTCATTGCGGCCTCCTTGAAAGGCCGAATTATCGTGTAATGCACGGTCATCATTGTAAAGTGGTATCAGACCTCATACAACGTTTACCAAAAAATCTGCTACCGCGCGGCGGGTTTGCTGAACTTCGCATCATCAACCGGAACGTTGTGTTTCACATCGGTGAATTTAATAATGAAATCTCCGGCCGCAGAAGACTGACGCACTGTGAACGGCATCTTCACGCCATCCACCTCTCTGTAATCGTCAAAGGTTGATTGAGTCGGAAACTTACCCTGGGAAGTTTCCGCTTCGAAGTCGTAGCGGATCAGCAACCCCGTCTGGGTATCAAAAAACATCTTTTCTGGGCCACCCCCGGCGGGTGTTGCCTCTATCAGATAAGCTTCTCGCTCGCCGACTTTCTCTTTGCCCTTGACACTCATTTGAGGGTATAGCTGCTTGAGCTTGATCTCCCGGTGAAGTTCAGCCCCGCGCTTCATCATCGCTAATTCTGCCCCGCTCACCTCGCGCAATCCCTCCTGCGGGTTTTGTGACCAACCTGTGGTGCCGTCATAGCCTCTTTGAACGACGCCGAAACCTGGAATTTCGAGATTGAATACCGTTTTGTTGGGAGCTTTATTGTACGCTTCGATGGGCGCACTGACGCCCATGGCCGATATGTCAAACGTCCCTTTGGCGGCGCGACTCGTCAGTTTCTCAAACGCGGCTTTGCCGCCCAGCGCTTGAACGTACTTGTCAAGTATCTGATCTGCCGTGGGCATCGCGGCAGAGGTTGTGGCCGTCGCTGTCGGAGCTTTCGTCGCTGTCGGAGCTTTCGTTGCCGGCGTAGAAGCCGCCGGACTTTGAGGCGCGGGCTTCGGCTGAGTGGTCTGCGCGATGCCGAAGGCGGCCATCGCGATTATCAAACTTGTAACCATCAATATACGCTTCATAAGGTTGTCCCTTCTTGGCTAAAACTAATATCTGTTAAGACTTGCGTTCGAGTGGGGCGCTCGCTGGATTGTCCGTCTTGTCACTTGTCACTGTTTACGCGGGGTCCCCAAGCACGTTGCCCGCTTGGAGTGCCCTTGTTACCTCTGTGTCGTTGAGATGCTTCTTCAAGAACTGCTCCATCGCTTCGTATACCACGAAGCGGTTCTCTTCGTTCGCGAAGCCATGCCCTTCGTTCTCTTTGACAATGTACTCAACGACCACCCCGCGTTTTTTGAGCGCCTCAACAATCTGGTTTGACTCCGCGATGTTGACGCGCGGGTCTTGCGCTCCCTGGATCACCAGCAGCGGCGCTTTGATCTTGTCAACGTGGAAGACGGGCGAGGTCGCTTCCATCTCCGTCTTGTCCTTTTCGGGATCGCCGACCATCTCGTACATCATCTCAAGGTACGGCTTCCAGTAGGGAGGAAGGGTCTCCATAAAGGTAAAGAGATTTGATACTCCCACGTAGTCAACTCCGCAGGCATATAGATCAGGCGTGAACGTGAGACCGGCGAGCGTCGCATATCCACCATAGCTCGCGCCGTAAATCGCGACGCGCGCGGGATCGGCGATGCCCTGCTTGATCAGCCAATTCACGCCGTCCGTGATGTCGTTCTGCATCTCCTTGCCCCACTGCTTGAAGGACGACTCCCAAAACTTGCGACCATATCCGGTTGAGCCACGAAAGTTAATCTGCAACACGGCGAAACCGCGATTAGCGAGAAACTGCACTTCCGGGTTGAAGCCCCACGCATCCCTATACCACGGGCCGCCGTGTGGGTTCACAACCACCGGCAAGTTCTTCGCTTCGCTTCCTTTCGGCACGGTGAGATAGCCGTGGACCTTCAAGCCGTCGCGTGAAGTGAAGAAGATCGGCTTCATCTCTGCTAGATCTTCTTCACGCAGCCACGGGCTAACATCGCTCAGCTTCGTCAATTTGTCAGTTGCTTTTTCATAAAGGTAGTAAGCGCCGAGCGAGCGGTCGCTGTAGGTGCGGATTATGAACATATCCTCCGCTTTGTTGCGGCCCGCAACTGAGATTTCATACTTGGGAAGTTTCGCCGTCAAACTCTGAAAAATCTTCTCCATCTCCGCATCAAGAAATTTCCGTTCGCGCTTCCATGTGGTGTATGTGATCGTCGTCAGCACCTTGCGCCTTCTTGAATACGACAGGTTAGAGATGTCAACCTCCGGGTGCTCAAACAGCGTTTCCATCTCTTTGCCCTGCACCGGATCAAACTTAACAACGGCGAGTTTGTCTCGCTTGAAATTGGAGAGCGCGTAGAGATATTTGTTGTCAAAGGTGAAGAAGAGCGGCGCGATTGTTTCTTTGAAGTTCGTGGTGAGCACCGGCTGAAAAGGTCCTTCTTCCGTCTCGCGGTACAACAGGGTTGTATTGACGCCGTCGGTAGTAGTCGCCGCGCGAATCCGGCCGTCATGATCCGTGTGCCACCCCTGAATGTTGCCGGGGTTCTCGGCCACCAAACGCAGCTCGCCGGTCGTGACGTTGAGACGATAGACATCGAAGATTTGCGGATCGCGTTTGTTAAGCGCCACGAGCATCTCCGTATCGTTGTCTTCGAGGTCGTCAACGATCCTGGCTTGTACCTTCTCGAAAGGCGTTAAATCTTTCAAGTTGTTGCCGTCCGTATCGACCGCCACAACGTGGTAGTTTTCATCACCGGCGAAGTCCTTAACATAGATAATCCGGTTTTTGCCTTTCCAGAAATATCCGGCGATGTCGCGTTCGGTCTCGTTCGTGACGCGCGTCGCTTTGTTTACCCCTGCGTCTGCTCCGAGGTTTGCCTCCGCGGATCGCACAAAAACGTTCATGCGATTCATATGCGGCTGCATGAAAGCAATGAGCTGACCGTTCGGAGATAAGGAGTAGTTTGACTGCTGCGGGTTTCTAAAAAAGTCTCTTAGCAAAATTTCTTTGTCGATATTATCTGTCATATATTGAGCACCTACGTCCAGTTGATTAAACACCGCTTACGATGAACCAATATGCCACAATGCCTCTACACTAATGTGTATTTAGTTGCGTAAATTTATGACCACGGTATTTACCAAACGATTCTCGCAATGACGCCCTATATATGATCTTTATCCAGCCAGGGATGTACGTGGTGATCGAACAGCTTGAACACAACCAAGCTCCGCATCCGATTCCATTAGCGAATGGGTTCTCAAAAGAGTTTGCTTACCTCGTGTTGGGGGTGTACTCGCCTTCGGAAACAAGCGAGGCATATTTCATTTTGTCCAACGACAAAAACGAGATTTGGTTTATCTCAAACCGCCACTTGAGAACGCACAAGATTCTGCCACAGAGCAACGACTTCAGGATCGATCTATAAGGTAAGCCGCACAACCCACGTCATACTTTCCGTTTAGCACACACTTCAACTGCATCAGCGCACGGGACGCGGGAACACTACCCGACTGCGATGGCCCTGTTGATCAACGGCGCGCACGCCAAAGAAGTAATTATCCTTTGACATGCCGCGCATGGTGTAACTCGTGACACCTCCAACCATCTGCGAATTTGTCCACAAAGAGTCCGCCGTGTCGCGCCACACTATCTCATAACCGGCAAGATCAGGCTCGGTGTTTGCCGCCCACTGCAAATCTGTATCGTTGGTTAAGCGACGGGTCACAATGCGAACATCCTTCGGCGCGGCAGGCGCGCGGGCGAGCGTTGCGAGCGCCGCGGCGTTGGCGCGGGCCACCTGCGCAATGTAAGCGAAGTCCACAAACTCCGGCAGGTCGCCGTAGACCGTGCCCTTCTCGGAGCGTACATTTTGATGCTGATGATTGTAGTTCTCATTCGGTTCGCAAAAGCGCACGGCCGCGAAGCCGCGTTCGAGAAACGGAATATGATCGCCGCCCCGCCCGTAGCGGTCGCGGCGGTAGATGATCTGCACATGCAAGTCAGGCACGTAGCGCTCGCTCGTCTCTTTAATGAAGCGCGCGAGCTGCCGAGCCGGGGAATCGTTTTCGCCGCCGACGCTTTGGCGCAACTTCGCTTGTTCTGGAGTTTCATCCGAAGGCACGCCCTCCGAGAAGACGCGTAACCGACGGCGGTCGCGCACGCCGTTTACGCCGAGCGTATTGCCCACAATGTCATTCGTGAACATCGCTTCGATATTCAACCCCTTCTGCTTTGCCTGTTCGGCGAAGTAGGCCGCGCCGAGCAAGCCTTGTTCTTCACCGGCCACGGCCATAAAGATAATCGTCGCATCGAACTCTCTCTTCGCCATTACGCGCGCCATCTCAAGCACGGCGGCGACGCCCGACGCATCGTCGTTAGCACCCGGCGCATCGCACTCGCCGTCCGTCGGACTACCGCACATCGAATCGTAATGGCCGCTCACGACGTAGATGCGATCCTGTGATTGAGTCTGCCTGCCGCGAAGCGTCGCAACGACGTTGGTGATAGGCGTGGGACGCGGAATGCGCGTGGCAACCGGTTGCTCAAACCTTTGCCGTTCGACCGTGAGACGCCCATTCGATTGTTCCTTGATGTGAAGAAACTCGTTATAGATAAAGTCGCGCGCCGCACCGATGCCGCGTGTCGGATTATCCTGCGCGGACAGTGTGTTGCGCGTGCCGAAGGAGACGAGCTTACGAACCGTGCGCTCGGTGTTTTTGGCATCTATTTCCGCAACGATCCGTTTAATCTCCGGATCAAGTGACGCGGTTGAATTCGGCTTTGATGCAGGCGCGCGATTCGCTCGCCTTCGGTCGCGTTGCTGCGCACGTAGAATTTCCGGCGCGAGGATGCTTGCAAGAAGAATGAGAAGCACGGCCGCAAGCCCCTGCCGCCCACACAACCTTTTTGTCATTTGGTAGTCAACCCTTTATGGTGAAGGTAAGAACGATGCCTATTGCCACTGAACCTCGAAGAGCGGTACCGGCTCAGTGCGGTTTTTGACTGTTATTGATTCACGCGGCACCAGCGGGTAATGACCCGCCGCCGCTCGCGCGGTCGCGTCGCTTAACAGGATTTGGCCGCCCTCGGCGTTTGATTCGAGACGCGCTGCGATGTTCACCGTGTCGCCGATAGCCGTGTACTCCAGGCGTTGTTCCGACCCTATATAGCCGATGGTCGCTTCGCCCGTGTGAAGCCCGATGCCGACACTAATCTCGTTGAATCCTTCAGCGCGCAGCTCCTGATTGAGACTGCGCACGCGGTGTTGCATCCCGGCGGCAGCGCTCAAGGCATTCGTCGCATCTTGCGCGGTTACAGTTGGCGCGCCGAACAAAGCCATTAAACCGTCACCGATGTATTTATCGAGCGTGCCGC
>JACCTF010000903.1 GCA_013812565.1 Pyrinomonadaceae bacterium
AGATCAAGCCGGGATGGGATCGCACGGTAGTTGAACGAGTGCGCGGACAGTTTCCCAACGTTCAGTTGATGGTTGATGCAAACTCCGCTTACACGCTCGCTGATGCACCGCTGTTTCGTGAACTTGACCAGTTTGATTTGATGATGATTGAACAACCCCTGGCCTATGATGACATGAGCGACCACGCCAAACTGCAGGGGCAAGTGGAGACGCCCATCTGTTTGGATGAATCGATTCGCTCGAGCGAAGACGCCCGCAAAGCGATTGAGATGAAAGCGTGCCGCATCATCAACGTCAAGTTAGGGCGCGTCGGCGGACACGCGGAAGCCCTGCGCGTCGAACGCATGTGTCGCGAGCGAAACATCCCTATCTGGTGTGGCGGCATGTTGGAATCAGGCGTCGGGCGCGCGCACAACATCGCGATGTCAACGCTCGCCGGTTTCACTCTGCCGGGCGACGTGTCAGCCAGCTCTCGCTACTGGGAAGATGACATCATTACCCCATCCGTTACCGTCACACCACAGGGAACCATCATCGCGCCCGAAACACCCGGCATCGGGTATGAGGTCGATCTCGCGCGTGTCAGTGCGCTAACCGTCAGGGAAGAAAACTTCACGACAAAATCTTTGTAACAAACCAAAGTAGATCGCACAGCAAAAGAGACATGACCCTTGAAATAGATCGTTCGGTCGCCGCTGCTCTACGCAGCCATCTACAGAAGCGTCAAGGCGAGATGCTCGCGTTGACGCGCTCTTTGGTGGAGCACGAATCGCCTTCAGGGGATTGCGACGGAAGCCGCGCGGTAGTTGACTTGTTGGTAGAAGCCGCGCAAAGCATCGAGGGCGTAAACTCCATCGAGCGGATTGTCGAGGCGGGGTATGGCGAGCACCTCCGCGTATGCGCGTTCAGTAGTGGAGCGGACGACGAGCGTTCCATATTGCTGCTCGGCCATACGGACACGGTCTACCCGCGCGGCTCTCTCGCGACGCGATTGTGGCGCGAAGAAGATGGACGCATCTATGCGCCGGGAATCTTTGACATGAAGGCCAACTGTGCGTTGGCCTTGGAAGCTTTACGCGCCTGTGCGGCTCTCCGTATCCGGCCGAAGCGACGTGTGGTGTTGCTCCTCACATGCGATGAGGAAGCCGGCAGCGAGAGCGGGCGAGGCATTGTTGAAGAAGAAGCGCGCCGCTCAGCTGCGGTGCTGGTGCTTGAGCCGCCCGCGCCCGGACGTAGAGTCAAGACAGCGCGCAAGGGGACGGGGATTTTTACAATGAAGGCCGAGGGCATCGCGGCGCACGCCGGGCTAGAGCCGGAGCGAGGCGTGAGCGCCATTCTTGAACTCGCGCGGCAGATTGAACGTCTTCATAAAATGAACGATCCCGCTCGCGGCACAAGCGTCAACGTCGGTGTAATACAGGGAGGCACGCGCTCAAACGTTGTTGCCGCCGAGGCGAGTGCCGAGATCGATGTGCGCTTTAGCACAATGACAGAGGCGCATCGAATCGAAGACGCGATTCTCGGGTTAATTCCGTTCGATCCGCGTGTGCAGCTTTTAGTGAATGGACACATCAACCGTCCCCCATTGGAGCGCACTGCGGCCGTCGCCACTCTCTACAATCATGCACGCCGCGTTGCCGCAATGCTCGATTTTGAATTGGGCGAAGCGAGTGTCGGTGGGGCATCGGATGGAAACTTTGCGGCAGCGATTGGTGCGACGGTGCTTGATGGACTTGGCATTGACGGTGACGGCGCACACGCCGCGCACGAACACATAATTGTTGACGACATCCCTCAGCGCGGGGCATTGCTCGCGGGCTTGCTCGCGACGCTTTAATGCCCGAAACCACAGCAAACTTTGTCCGGCGTGTAAGGCAGACAGGTTCTCAACACAGAGGTCGCAGAGCGAAGATGGAAGGGCAGAAAGCAGAAAGCAGCAGGAAGCTTTCGGACTGCCTTCTGCTTACTTTCCTCCGTGATGAACCGCTACGTGCTCTGGACTCAAGTGAACATCACACATGAAACAAGGAACATCATGGCTCCTTTAGCAACGCGCCTAATAACAATCACGCTTGTCCTATCGACTTTTACGGGGTTTGTTGTCCCGCCAGCGCACAATCCCGTCTTTATCGAAGTGCGCGCCGCGTTGCGTGCTCCCGTGCGCGCTCGTGCCGGTAT
>JACCTF010000933.1 GCA_013812565.1 Pyrinomonadaceae bacterium
CTGTTTGCCGTTTCTTGCAAGTCCGTTGCGAACGATGTTCTGGCTGTGGCAGTACTGACAAGATAGAGTAAAGGTGACCATGCACGATAGAGATTAGCAGATCACCTCCACATGAGCCACTACCCTCTTACCGCTTCGCGTTGCTTCGCTGCTCACTCCAGCGCAACTCTGAAACAATGATGCCTGCCAGGATCAGTGCTGCGCCAAACCCGGCGCGCCAACCTATCCACTCGTTCATCCCGCGCGTTGCAATAGCAAATAAGGTGGCAAAGACAGGCTCAAGACTAAAGATGATCGCCGCGTGCGTCGCAGACATACGCGCTTGTCCCCACGTCCACAACAGAAACGTCGTCACCGTGCCGATGAGCGCGAGGTAAACAAGCTGCCATACGATGCGCCAGGTCCAACCAAGCGCCATCGCTTCGCGCGCTACCGCCGGCGGCAGAACTTCTGCGCCCAACACTTCAACGCACAAACGAATTGTTAACCACACAGCGAGAAACACGCCCGTCGCCACACCAATCTGCAACACCGTTAACGCGCGTACATCGAATCGTGGCGCGTAAGAACTCATCAACGTGATGTGCAACGCAAACAGCAACGTGCATGAAAGCGTCCACAGATCGCCGATGTTGACTCCGGTCGTTCCTCGCGGCATAAGAATAAGCGCGCCACCTATCGAAGCTAAACAGACGCCCAACATGTTCTCGATGCTGGGCCGCACCCTGAACAGAACGAAGGCCACTAGCGGCACCAGCGGCGTTGTTAATCCCGTGATAAAAGCCGATTTCGATGGCGTCGTGTAAACCTGACCAACGGCTTGCAGCGCAAATCCTCCACCGATCAACAAACCTAAGCTGGCGCCCGCTCGCCATTCATTCCTCCCCGCACCGGCAATCTGTCGAGAAAACATCGCCGCCAGCACCAGCGCGGCCAGCGCAAAACGAAAACACAAGTAAGCAATGGGCGGCCAGTGATCGAGAATGTCTTTGGCGATGACAAAGGTCGACCCCCAGATGAGGGTCGTCGTGATAAGCGCTGCATCTCCAAAAAGTGATGAGTGATGAGTGATGAGCGACGAGGTCCTTGTTCTTGCCCATCGCTCATCACTTGCCCCTCGCTAATAGCCTGTTCCTTACTCATCACTACTCTTATGGTTTGAGCAACACTTTCAGCACGCCGTGGCTCGCTGCGCGTTCCATTGCATGGACGCCGTCTGCGAGTGGCTGCTCCTCGCTGATCAAGCTTTCGACATCGACGGCGTCTCTTTTGAGTAGATCAAGGGCCGGTGCAAATCTTCCGCAACGTGATCCGACAACGCTGATTTCGTCAACGACCAAGCGCGCCGCGTCCATCTCCGTTGCGCCATGAAAAGTCGACTTCAAAACAAGCACACCGCGCGGACGTAACATGTCGAGCGCCTGCGCAAAGCCTGCGCCTGCACCCGATGCTTCAACCACCACATCGACCTTTCGCGGGGGGTTCATAGCGCTGGCGACCTCTGTTTCAATACCGCGCTTGGCAGCGATTCGTAGTTTGTGTTGATGTTTGCCGATGAGCGTAACCTGTGCACCAGTTTGAGCGAGCGCCTGCGCACAGAGCAGGCCCAGTTTCCCATCGCCGATCACGGCGACGCGGGTCTCCGGTGTCACACTAACGCGCTCCGTAATACCCCAGGCGGCTGCCAACGGTTCAACGAACACGGCTTGATAGTCTGACACTTCCGCCGGAACCCGCAATAAATTGACCACTGGCAGTTGTAAGAACTCGGCGAAGGCGCCGTCGCGTCCAACTATGCCGAGCACCGTTCTTTCGGGGCAGTGCCGCGGATCGCCAGCTTGGCACAGCGCGCACCGCCCGCAACCGGCATTAATCTCGCCGACCACGCGCGCGCCTATCAGCGAAGCGTCAGCCGCGCTCTCAACCACGCCGACAAACTCGTGTCCGAGCGTGCCCGCAAAACCGGCATAGCCGCGCACGATCTCCAAATCCGTGTTGCAGATTCCGGCCAGCGTAACGCGCACCACAGCTTCCGTTCCGCCAGGTGGTTTTGCTGTGTCGGCAACGCTCAACCGATTGTTTTCATAACGCAATGCTTTCATGGTTATTCCAAGCGTGATGAGTGATACGGAGGAAGGCCAAACGTGGAAGCGACCTCAATGGTTGGGCTGCTATTATTTTCGAGCGAGCGTTCTACGGCTTGGCGTGTCTTGTTAATCGTCATACGGGCGTGCAGATCTTTATTTCCCTCTTGCCTAATCACTCGTCGCTTGTCACTCATCTCATTATTTTTCCACTGTAGAGCGCGAGCAAAGAAACGAGTGCATGTATTGCAATGCCGACGATCACGCCTGCGTGAAATGCTCGCCGCGTGGGGGTCGTCCGTGAGCCGAACAGCACAAGTGCGCCGAGCGGAACCCACAGCAGCAGCCCCGTGAGGAGG
>JACCTF010000987.1 GCA_013812565.1 Pyrinomonadaceae bacterium
CCATGTGGCCCAGCAATCAACATTCGTTTGAGCAAATAACTCAGATCATTCATCTTCACTGTCTCAGTCGCAGACGGCGCATTCGCCACGCCGGGAATAAAATGCGGTATTCCCAAAAAACGCTTGAGCAAATAGATGTAGTGACTAAGATTAGTCCATAAACGCCAGGCTGAACTCGGCACTAAATGTATCGCCAGACCTTCGGCCTTCAAGACCCTGCGCATTTCCGCGCAGATTGGAGGTAGAAGTTGAATATGTTCCAAAACGTTTGATGAGAAGATGATGTCGAAACTTTCGTTTGCAAACGGGATATTTATTCCATCGTAATCCAGCACAGGATAGAAGCGTGCTTGTGGAACAGGTCGATCAGGAAGATCAATCGACACGACATCACAACCCCAAAATGCGATTAAGCCGGCTTGGTATCCGCTTCCACCTCCGATCTCCAAGACACGCTTGCAGGGACTGAAGAAGAACCTAACCGTTTCAATCTCTTTTTTACGCAACTTCTCTAGATGGCCTTCCATCAGACACAGCCCTTGATGAACATAAACTCATTGCAACCATGACCATCCCCGCTGGTCTTCAGATTCACCAGGGTGAATCCTGGTCGCCGGTAAAAATCGGGAATATCTTTAGAAAGTAGCGTCGTTTGAGTTTCGAATGCAAACAACCGATTCAGGATCATAGTCAAACGAATGAACCGTTGCTCCAAGCCGCCGCGCCGCGAGCGAAGACAGGCCGCTACCTGAACCAACATCGAGAAACATTTTGCCTTGCAGATCATCCCTTTCCAACATCTGTTCGATAAATTTTTCTGCTTCGATGATGCGTTCGTCATCGAGCACCGTCAAAAGCGCCTCCAGTTTTCACCGAACCTGAAGCGATTGCCTTGCAACACTTCTTGTTTGTAATAGCTCGTCATAGCTTTTTTCTTCGCACTTTGATTCTAAAGTGTTGATCCAAATTAGTCGGTCACTTCTTAACGATAAAAAATAGATTTGGTTGGGCAATCGGTGATCCTATTCTTCCCAAAAACCACCTTGCTGAAGATTTGATTTTGTCTTTGATCGCTCTTCTGGAGAAATCGGGGAACGCATAAGTGCTTATAATGATGACCTCGAAGCTGGAAGCTTCAAAGCTGGCTCTCAACTTCGCTTTGCCGAATGACTGTAAATGACCCCAACGATGAAACACCTTTCCACAGTCAGGGCATACTACCTGATTATCAATCAGTTGTTCGTTGAAAGGAACAGTTCCGATTAAGCAGCCTCCTTTCACTAATACACGATTCACCTCTTTCAGTCCCAAACTAAGTTGTTCGTTTGAGAGGTGCTCAAGCACCTCAGAACAAAATACAACGTCAAAGAATTTATCCGCATACGGCATTGCCTCAATGTGTCCCAGCGCACCAACAGAGCCAATACGGTTAACCCTTCCAACAGCCACATCACTTGGGTCCAAAGAGTACGTCTCCCATTTCTGTCCTACGCATCGACTTTCAAGCCAACCATTACCAACACCGATGTTTAAGACTTTCGGCTGTCTCGAACCGTATGTTCTAAACACTTTTTGAAAGAGGAATCTCAACCTGGGAACTGATCCAGAAAAACTCTCAAGTCCTTCTCCCTGAAAGTAATCCCATATCTTCTCTTGGGTCATGGGTTGATCTCCCTAAAACGCACTTCTACAAAGTAGAGAACCAACAGGAATGAAAAGAGGTACACACATGATGTCGACAAAGCAATACCAGCGACGCCTAGTCGCTTCACAAAGAAGTAATTCAACGTAACGTTGATGATCAAGTTGGCACCGGACACCCACATTAAAATATGGCTATCTCGTAATGATGAAATCAATCGAACTACCAAAATCCCAGCGAGGTAGAAAGGAATCTGTAAAGCGTAAAAGGTTTGCACCTGAGCAACGATGTCGGCATCTTCGGAAGTGAAAGACCCGCGCTGATACAGCATTTGCACTAACGGCTTTGAGATCAACACCACGGCAATCGTCAGAGGCACTGTCACAATGAAGATCAATCTCAAATAACGTTTGAGCGTATCTCGAATACCCGTCCAGTCTTCGCGCGCGACCATACCGGAAAAGTAAGGCATCACGGCGGTGCTCAAAGCTGTCGCGGCCAAACCAACTATTAATCCAACCACTCGGCTGCCGTAGTTAAGCGACGCAACGCTTCCCGGTGATAACATCGCCGCCATCGATTGATCGACTAAATTTGTTCCGCCCATCAGAAATGCTCCGGCGATCATCGGGACATACTGATTCGCGACTTGACGCAAATTCCGATCAAAGCCAGACCACCTCGGGCGAAGTGAAATACCCTGCCGCTTGAGGGCCGCTCCCAACAGCGCCACCTCCAACACCGCACCACAGATCAGTCCCGCCGCTAAAGCGAAGATGCCCCAGGATGTGTCTATCAACAGAAACAGCGCACTGACCGCCGGAGTAACGACCGGGGACAGAGCCGCGAGCACGAAACGGTGGGCGGCATTCAATACCGCCCCACATATGACGCCGATCCCGCTTAGCATAATGACAGGCGCCATTATGCAGAGCAGACAAAAGGTTAAATTTAGTTTCTCACGACCAAACCCGGCGGCGATCCACGGCAGGTACAGCGGCGCTGTGCCGACTGCAACTATCATAACGCTTGTGAGCAGCCCAAGGCTCCAGATTGTTGCTCCTGAGAAGAGCTGCTGCGCCGCCGCTGCGCCTTCTTGTTCGCGCACTCGAATGTATGTCGGTATGAAAGCAGCATTGAAAGACCCGGCAATCACAGCGATAATGAAAGAAGGAATTAACCACGCAATTAGAAACGCATCCAGCGCATCGCCGGTGCCGAATCGCCACGCAACAATCAATTCCTTAGCGACTGCCGCTGCTTTAACTATTGCGGTCAATAAAGCAACTGTGATTGCCGCGCCAAAGATTTGCCGATTTATCGAGCCGCTCGTCAGTTTGTCCCAAGAAGCCTGAAACCTCTGCATGCGCAAAGTTTTTGCCACCAGTTGCTGTTCCCTTACGTCTGCGATCTCGTGAACAAGGTGCTTGATAAAACTTGCTTTGCGCCCTCAACCCCAAGAATGATCAGCAGCATCCAAAACACATAGCGCATACGGTACAACGCGCCCAAGTTCGTGACCACCAAGCCAAGCGTGGTCACACCGATTAGAGCAACTAATATCATCAGCCAAACAGACAAACAACGACGCCTTTGCCACAAACCAACGACGGCGAAGATTTCAATCACATACATTACAAGAGTTTCTAGTCCGCCGATCACTCTTCCCGTTAACCCGACTTGCTTGCCCGTCGCAAACCACATGTTTGGGAATGGAGCAAAGAACCCGATTGCCACCGCACGCGGAAGGTATAGAGCAATATCCGTGAGGCTCGCGAAGCGTACCTCGGTGTCGATATTGGAAGTGGCCTCCGGGTATGACAGAGTGAATCTATGTCGCAGCAATTCGATGCGGGCACGCAGACGCGATGGTAAAGTTGTTGCTTGCTCTTTAGTCAAAGTAGCGGAGGCAGCCGGTTGAACATCGGCCGGAGAAGCGACTCGCTCCTCGGCTGATGCTTTCTCAAAAGTTTGGTTGACGGGAAAGCTCCGCGTCTGAAACATGGTTTCAATTTGCGGAGTGCTCAAAATTATCAGCAGCACTAACGCGGCACCGATTAAATTCCCAACCAACACTCGCCTCTCGCGTAACTGCCGAACTACGAGCAGACCGACTCCGAGCATTGCAACACCCAGCATCACCTCCCACATATTCGTGCGCAGAATCCACAACACAGCGCCCGTCGCGCCACCTGCCGATCCGACGGCTAGACCTCGGCGCCACGAGTAAATTCCTGTCAGCCAGCTCGAACTGATAAGCACCAGCGTCAGCATCAAGACGATGAACAGCGGGTCTCTGAGCAGTTGCGTCGTGTGTATCA
>JACCTF010001032.1 GCA_013812565.1 Pyrinomonadaceae bacterium
GCTCCAGTGCTTGCCGCTGGAAGAACCAGCCGGTGCTCTGCGGGCCGATGGGACTGAAGGGCGGCGTCAACCGACTATGGCGCAACGACTCGCAGCCGGGGAAACCCGTATTCACCGACGTTTCAAAGCAGACGCGCATCAGTTCGACAGGCGAACGCTATTCACTATCAGCGACCACTCTCGACTATGACCGAGATGGATGGCCTGATCTCTATGTCGCGGTCGATTCCCAACCAAGCATTCTGTATCGCAATAATCGTGATGGAACTTTCACCGACCGCGGTGTGGAAGCGAGTGTGGCTTTCAACGAGTCGGGCACCGAGCAGGCGGGGATGGGAACGGCGGCGGCGGATTTTGATGGAGACGGCCATCTCGATTTAGCGAAAACTAATTTCATCGACGATCTGCCGAATTTGTATCGGAACAATGGCAACGGCAGTTTCGATGAAGTCACGATTGCGAGCGGGCTTGGCAAGTACCGGGAATTCATGGGATGGGGCATCGCCTTTTTGGATTTTGATAACGACACCTGGCCCGATTTGTTTATGGTCAACGGCCACATCTACCCGCAACTGAAGAACTCGCCCTACGCGCAACGCCGGGTCTTGTATCGTAATCAGGGGAACCGTAAGTTCAAGGATGTATCGAGCGAAGTCGGCGCGAGTGTTATGGCGGAGAAATCGAGCCGCGGCTTAGCGATTGGCGATTACGACAATGACGGCGACACGGACATCTTTATCAGCAACATGAACGAGCCGCCGAGCATTCTCCGCAACGATGGAGGCAATGGGCAACGATTCTTAAATCTCAAGTTAATCGGACGAAAAGCAAACCGCAGCGGCATCGGAGCGCGCGTGACGGTTGTTTGCGGAGGACGCAGATTGGTGGGCGAAGTGCGTTCGGGATCAACGTTTCTTTCGCAGAGCGATCTGCGCCTACATTTCGGATTGGGAGCTACGACAAAGGTTGACCGCATCGAGATCGACTGGCCCGGCGAATCGAAGGAGACGATTACCGATGTGGCAGCAGATCAGTTCCTAACAGTGACACAGGGCGCAGGAATTACCAAGAGACAACAAGGCAGAACCCCTGTCGTGAAGGAGGGCTTTGTCACGCACCCTTAACTCCCTCCATCACGACCGGCCTTCCGCCAAGACAGAATTCTCTAAAGCCTGTTTGCTCGCACCCAATCTCTGCAAGAGATAACTGGTAATAAAGATCGCTTACAGTTCCAGACATATTTCAGCTTTGCGGCTCCGATGAAGTTTCCGACGAGAAAGAAACGTTTTGATAGACATCGCTCATGGCTAACACGCAATCCAGCGCTGCTAACTTCAAAGAAGATTCCAGATCATTCAATTCGTCGTAAGTCCACAGACCGTCTTCTCGTTTGACGAGGTGCGTGACGTGCGGGCGGTGTTGTGCGACGAGCAGGTATTCGTTGAAACTCGGAATGGATTTGTAGTGCGTAAACTTGTCGCCTCTGTCGTAAGCCTCCGTGCTGTTTGACAGAACTTCGATGATCAGCGCGGGGTTAGTCAAAACATCAACGCCACCGACTTCCTCGAATTGTGCTTCGCCGCACAGGGCGGACACATCCGGGTAGCGGTAGGTCAGCAGGAGCGGAACTTTGACGCGCATGTCCGAGGAAAACACCTCGCAATCGCGCCCTCGCGAATTGAGACGCAAGTGGAAAATAAAGTTCGTCAAGATCCTATCGTGAGCCGCGCTCGCGCCGCTCATGTTGAAGATTTCGCCGTACCAATACTCAAGCCTTTCCTCAGAGTTACGGTCTAGCTCAAGATACTCTTCCAACGTGTAACGCTTCGCATCTATTTTGGCGACCATCTCATGCGCTCCTTCCGGGCGATCATTCTGCTACGGTGCGTCTGTCAACTTCAATGTCGCTAACTGAAGAAGCCGGACCGTGAGGGCTGGTCACACATCGCTGCCAAAGTTGCAGAGAATGGATTCACCCCGCAGCGTCATCTTCTCCTTCGCCACTCCTTCGCTACTTCTTCGTTATTTCTTCACGGCGGCCCGCAAATTCAGATTGCGAATCAACCGGTGCAAGTAGTTCGGATGCACGCCGAGCAGTTTCGCCGCTTCGGTGTAGTTACCATGCGCTTCCTCGACGGCTTTGAGGATCAATTGCTTCTTCGCCTGCTTGATCGCTTCGTGATATTTCGTGACCGCGACATCCGTGGAAGGTTCGCCCTCAAGCACCGCCTCAGGCAGATCCTCCGGCCGGATGAAATCCGATGAGCCGAGCACAACGGCCCGTTCAATCGCGTTCTCCAATTCGCGGACGTTGCCGGGCCAGTCGTAACTCATCAAATAGGCGCGCGCTTCCGCCGAGATGCCCGAGACTTTTCGCTTGCACTTCTGGCTGCACTTCGCTGTGAAGTAGCTTGCCAGCAGCGAAATGTCTTCGCGGCGTTCCCTGAGCGGAGGCATCATGAGCCGCACCACATTGAGCCGATAGTAAAGGTCTTGGCGAAAGCTGCCGTCCTTCACCCGTTCTTCCAAATCTTTGTTGGTCGCCGCGATCAACCGGATGTTCACCTTGATGGAGCGCGTGCCGCCGACCCGCTCGAACTCGCGCTCTTGCAGCACCCTGAGCAGCTTGGCTTGTAGAGTCGGCGCAAGCTCAGCTACCTCATCGAGAAAGATCGAGCCACCGTCGGCCACTTCTAATTTACCTTTCTTCTGCACAACGGCTCCGGTGAAAGCGCCCCGTTCATGGCCGAAGAGTTCCGATTCCAGCAGCGTCTCGGTCAAGGCCGCGCAGTTGATCGCGACAAAGGCTTTGCCGGCACGCGGGCTGTTCAAGTGAATCGCATGGGCCGCTAGTTCCTTGCCGGTGCCGCTCTCTCCGCCGATCAAAACAGTGGAATCCGTCGGCGCAACTCTGGCGATGAATTGATAAACATCGTGCATCCGCCGGCTCTCGCCGACCATGTTATGCTCGATCTTGATCTCGGTGTGCAGCCGCCGGTTCTCGCCTTCTAACCACTCCAAGTGCCGTACGTTCTCGATTGCCGCGGCGGCGATGTTGGCGATGGCTGTCAACAACTGTAGATGATCTTCGTCGAACCGAGCTTTCGGGTCTCTGGTGTCTAGGTAAATAACGCCGAGCACTTTCTCGAAGATTTGCAGAGGCACGCAGAGTAGCGACCTGGTTTGCGAAGCGATCAAGCTGGTAGTCGCGCGGAAGGCTTCGCTCTCCGAGACATCGTTGCTCAAGAGCGCAACGCCTTCCTGAAGAACCTGGCGCGCGATGGTGCGACTCACCCGAACCGGCTGCCCTACTTGTTCCGCCCCTCCAGCGCCCCTCTCCCATCCGAAATGCGTGGCAAAATCTTCCTGCCCTTCTTCGACGAGCAGAACAGCGCCGTGCTCGGCGGGCACGACCTCGAAGATTAACTCAAGCAATCTGTGCTGGAGCGCATCCATGCTACGAAGCGAGTTGATCGTGGTGCTGATCTTCATCAGGGCGCTTAGGTCACGCGCCATCAGGTAGAGCGCATCTTCCAGCCGCAGCCGGACGGTGGCCGTGTGCATCACATGCGTGTCATCAAATTGAAGTGAGGCTGGCTGAAGAGCATCGTCTTCCTCAAGGAGAAAGAGAAACAGCGTATCGCCGATGCGAATCCGATCACCCTCTTTAAGCAGTCGCTCCTTGACGGGCACGTCGTTGACGAAGGTGCCGTTGAGACTGTCCACGTCGCTCAGCTTAAACTGCTCCGCTTCTCTCTTGATGACACAATGTCGCCGCGACACCGAGATGTCGGTAATCGGAATTCGATTCGACGCTTCGCGGCCGATCACCGTCTCTGCTTCAGTTAATGGAAAGACCGCGCCAGTGAGCGGTCCGGCAACAGCTACGAATCTTGGGTTCATATGCAGCGCATCCTGCCGTTTCTTTGCCGCGTGAGGGATTAGTGATGAGGCTTGTGTGCAATACCGGCGTGGGCCAATTCGAGCCGTCGCCGGTAAATTTTCGGCAAGCATACGGCAAGCATTCGACGCTTAGCAACATACTAACGTCAGAGGCGCGGAGGGTGGAGTTCAAAGTGCGGAATTCGAGGTGCGGTGGTGCCGTTCGCTCACGCTCGATCTTCCTTTAACTTCGCCCCCCGTACTTCGTACTCCGCTACTGTATCTATCCGAGCAGATAGATACGCTATCCAACCGGATAGCCATCTGCCGATCTTCGCGCCGCCTAACAGACTTCGAGTAAAGCCCATCCGTCAAGGTTATTTCGCTACTGATCAATCACTTACACCGAGGCGTCGTCAAGCGCGACGCGGCTACATCGAGTGTGGCACGCGGTTGGCAATTAGCTGAAGCGACGATGAAGGTTAGTAAAACTTGAAGAGCTGGACTCAATTTCGAGCCGGCTGGTGGGGCGGAGATACCCGACGCTCTGCTCCACCCTAAAGAAAAGCGGTCGGTCAGCTTTAATGTTGCCCCGCAGGGCAGAAGGAGGATGTATGAAGAAGCAAGCTTTGAGGATTTTCACAACCGTGGCTTTCTTTGCCGTGTTGGCGGCAGCGCCCGCTTATGCACAATCAGGCAGTAGGATCGTGGGAAGGGCAACCATCCCGTTCGACTTCGTGATCAAGAATGAGAAAGCCGCATCCGGGCAGTACACCGTCGAGCGCATCAATAGTAGTTCCGGTACAACAGTGCTGCTGCTTCGCAGCGCGGACGGTCGCGGGATTGAGATGTTCATGCCGATGACTGTTCAGGCAGGCGAGTCCGTAGATCGAGGAAAGCTCGTGTTCCATCGGTATGGTGATCAGTATTTTCTTTACCAAATATGGCAGTCCGGGGACCAACTCGGACACGAACTACCGAAGTCCCGCCGCGAGCGCGTACTCAGGCAAGAAGTAGCGAGGGCCATGTCGCAGCATCAGAAAGTGACGATCGCGCTCAACCGCTAGCAACATTTTAAGCTCTGCAACAACTGACGAAGGCGACTGCCTCACACCCATCAAACCCTAACCGAGTCGCGCGTCAGATACTGGCAACCCGAAGCCCTGCATCTTCGGGTTGCCGCTTTACTTTTGGAACCGCCCGCGCTTGCGGCACACCATCGCCTTTCAAGGCAGAAGGCGCGACCGTGAGGAAGGGCGTGATGGCAAAACGCCATGCCTTCCGCGCGGGCTTCTGCTACGCTCGCCCCTGACTTGAGCCACTACCCGAAATCTGTTCAACATTCATATAACTCGAACCTCTTACCACGCCGCGTGAGGCATGCGCTTTCAATTCTCTGTTGTTATACTGTCAGCGTTTCTGTCCCCCTCTATAGGGCAACCGGTAACTGAGGAAGCGGCATCGAACGCAGGGTTTCGGAGCCGAATAGTGTGCTCCTCAGTTTCTAATCGCGTCGAGATTCAACCTATGAAAACTGTTGTTCGTTCTTCTCTGTTCGTTGCAATGATTGTTCTTTGTGCGCTCCACGCGCGAGAAGCGTCGGCACAAGGCGGGCAAACCGCTCAACCAGCGACATCGAATCCAACCGCCTCCCAGCAAGATCAAGAACTTGATTCGCAAGTTTTCATTCGCGAGGTGCGCGTCCCTATTACGGTCCTGGACAAGAAGAAGGAGCCGGTCGTAGGCCTTACCGTGAACGATTTTTTGATCCTCGAAGACAAACAGCCGCAACAGATTGTCTCGTTTACCAACGAAAGCCAGAACCAGCCGCTTTACATCGGAGTGTTGATGGATACGTCTTCATCAACCGCCGGAAAGCTTCGCTTCGAGAAGGAAGCGGCGTTGAACTTTATCCACACCGTCGCCCGCCTCCGCAAAGATCAGGTCGCGTTCGTTACGTTTGACGATGAGGTTCGGCTGCTACAAGATTTCACCACCCGCCTTGATCTGCTTGATAAGGCTGTTAACAATGTTAAGAAGCCGGGCAATCACACCGCGCTCTACGATGCCGTATGGCAGATTTGCGATGAGAAGATGCGCAGCATTCCGGGTCGGCGCGCGCTGGTGGTGATTACGGATGGCGATGATACTTACAGTCGCGCGACACTCGCGAACGCAATCGACATCGCACAACGAACCGAGACCGTCATCTTCGCGATCTCGACTAAAGCGGGGTTCTCAGGCAGCGTGCCCGGCGTAGAAGCTGGGCAGGTCGCTGACCGCGGCGACCGCGATCTTGAAAAACTCTGTGAGGAGACCGGAGGCCGCGCCTTCTTTACCGGCGACATCCTGGCGCTCGAACGCTCCTTCACCAGAGTTGCGCGCGAGATGCGTTCACAGTACATCGCAACATACAGACCCACCAATAATCGTTATGACGGAAGCTCTCGTCGCATCGAAGTTAAACTCGCTAACAAAGGTAAGGGGATGAAGGTGACGGCTAAAAGCGGATACACAGCCATCGCTGACGGCATCAGGTAACGATTGAGGGTAGCTGACAAGCGAACCGGGTATTAAGCCCATAGTTAACATGCGTTTTAGAAGGACATTAGAATTTTATATGAGTAAGTTTGCGACGTTTTTTGCTTTTCTTCTTTTAGCAGCAGTGCTCTGCGGTGAAATGCTCATGGGAACGCGAGCGCAGGGAGAGCCGAATGCGTCGCAACAATCCACCTCCCGCCCACGCCGCGCGGGTGAAGCACCGACGCAGCAACAAACAACTCCAACTACGCAACCCTTGCCCCAACAAGGGCGACCGGAAGAGACGCTTCCACAGGATGACGATGTCGAACGATTCTCGACTGACTTGACTAACATTCTCTTCACCGCTCTTGATAAGAACAAACGCTTCGTGACAACGCTGCGCCAGGAAGACATTCGCATCCTCGAAGATAACGCGCAGCAGCAGATTTTCACTTTTCAACGGCAGACGGATCTGCCGCTCTCGCTCGCCATCCTGATTGACACCAGCGCCTCGCAGGAAAGAACGTTGCCGGAAGAGAAGGCAGCGGC
>JACCTF010001076.1 GCA_013812565.1 Pyrinomonadaceae bacterium
AATCGGCGCATCTCTGAAGAGCTTGGGCGAAAAGTTGACGCCTATCTCTGTGGTCTCTCTTTGCAAAGCGGTCGTATCAGCAGTGACCGTCACTGTCTGACTTAAGTCGCCAACTTCTAGCTGCGCATCCGCCACTGTCCGGTTGGAAATGGCAATGATCACATTTGGATAAACCTGCTTCTTAAAGCCGGGTTGTTCGACTGTCACTGTGTAAGGGCCGACATCGAGGTTGGGGAAAGCATAAAGGCCAGCTTCGGACGCGACCGTTTCAAGTGTACGTCCGGTGGCATCCTGCCTGGCAGTCACTCTCGCTCCGGGCACCACAGCCCCGGATGCATCCGTGACCGTACCGGACATTGACCCGGTGCTTAGCTGAGCAAAAGCCGGAACCGAAATGAACAACAGAAACAAGACTGAGAAAACTGCCCGGGGGAAAAACTTCATCGCATAACCTCCTGGGTTAGTGGGTTAGTTGAGGTCAAATGTTATCGTGGCGACACTAAAGGTGCTGGACACTGGTTGTTTATTTAGCCGGACTAAAAGCGACCCGAAGTTAGGATAAGTTCAGATTGCTGTCAAGATGGTCTGGTAAATTGGTCTGACAAGTCACTGCTTCACCTTCACGGCATCCTCCCAGAATCGCCACTTCGCATAGTCCGTCCGGGGCGGCGAGCCTTCGAGTTGTAGAGGGAAGGTGGTTGGAAGCGCTTCCATTAATGACTGGTTGCGGTAAAGGATTTTCGTCATGGTGGCCGCGGCATAAGCCACTTGCCCCTGAGTGACAGTCGCAAAAAGAAATGAAGCGTCGGTTTCAAAATCGCCGTACTTGACTCTGCCTAATTTGTATTGATAGCGCGGGCGGATGTTTTCGCGCGCCAAATCCATCTCCAGATCGAGCTTGATGCAGAGCACGGATTTCTCCTGACCATCATTGATTTCCAAACCAACAGCTTGCCCGTTTTTGTCCATCTCCATCAGACGGATATGTTGAAGACTGCTCTGCGCATCCGCCACTTTGTCGTGGGGTAAAAGAATAGTCACGAAGAATTCCATATCTCCAGTTTTGTAAAAACTGGAGATAGTTTGGTAGATCGCCGTCTCATCTTGAAAATGTCGCTGCTCTTGATAAGTGCCGATCTGCTTGCCGACTGATTCCGGAAAGTAGACGAGCAACGTCTTGTCTTGCGGCAAAACATCAGAGCCGATCTTGTCATACGAAGTGTCGAAGTACCGCTGATCCTGTGTGCCGCCGGTGCTGAGAATTTTTCGTGTGTGCCAGAGATTGGTGAAGGTGAAGTAATCGCTCTTGAGCGCTTTGATCCCGTCCACAACAACGAACATCTCCTTCGACTTCACATAAGTCACTACTCTGTCCCACTGATAACCAAGGTCGTCATCAATCAACCGCGTGCGGCTCGTTTCCGAATCTTTGAATTTGAGGAAATCGATTTTGCTGGTTCTTACTTTGCGGTACTGGCCGGAGTTGCGGATGAATTCAAATAGGTCTTGATTTCTCTCGCGTTTGTTCTTCCTGGCGACGACGCGGTTGTGAAAATAGTCGGCGCGCCAAGCTCCCCACGGGCCGCTTGGTAAATCAGGCCGATAACCTCCGTCGTGCAGCAACACCGACCCGCCGCTCATCAGCAACGCGATGCTATTTTCGTCCGCGTGGCCGTGATGCATCTTCTCTTCTTCTACTGACAAATTCTGTCGCAAGTAGTCGCGCCCGGCGAGACCGCCATCGCCCTCGTCACGGTAGTTGAACAACAGAAACGTGCTCGTCCGATCCCAGCCATCGCGGAAAACGATTTTCTTACCGACGATGTCTTCGAGTACATCCTGGCTGAGCGATGAAGGAGGCTGCGACTTGACCGCATCATCGGCCCAGCGGTGAGCGTCAGTGAAGGCAGAGCCGACTCCGGTTCCGACGTTGACCGGACCAGTCTTTTTCGGCATCCGCTCAAGGGCGCGTTTCGTCAGTTCCTGCGCAACGTATTTATATTGCGGGTTGCGGTAGACGGTCGCTGCTTTTTCAAAAATCGGGACGAAACGCTCCCAACCAGTGTTCCAGTGCGAGTCGCCGAAGTCTGCCATGTTGCCGTGCGGCGTCAGCAGTTGGACGAAGTAATCGAGGTAGTATTTAACCTGCACGGATTGATAAATATCTTCACGCCCGCTTACCTCGGCATATGAAAAAAGCGAGTAGAGCCAGATCGCATGATAGTGGGTTGCGTCCTCGATCTCCCATTGTCGGAGGCTGTCGCTCGCCAGCGTCTCGGCCAGTTGCTTCCAACGCTTCGCATGCGGATGCTCAGCCAGCGCGAGCGCGCCATAATACAAACTCTCTGCCCGCAGCATCGCACGGTTGTGCGCGCCCCATTCGGGGAAATAGAAAATATAGTCCAAGCTGAAGGCCAAATCTTTTTCGATCTTCTCGCTTGTCTTAGCATTCATCACGCCGCTCTCGCGGATGCGCATATAAGCTCGCGAGTAGGGCGGCATGATGAAAAAGTTCGAGATTGCCGGAATGCCTTGGGCGTATTCGGCGCGCTTCGATTGATAGTTTTTCGGATAAACGTCGCGCAGATCGCCGTAGGTCGCGAGAATGTCGCGAGCCTTCTCGGCGTATGATCTATCCTTCGTTTCCTGATAAAGAAAGCCGAGCAGGTCGGCTAAGTAGATGGGTTGTCCCGGCGCGTCATAACCCCATAGCTCGCTCGGCTTTGTTGTCTTCTTCCAGTTCTCAATGACCTGCGGATATTCTTTCCAGCCCTGGTCAGCAGCTTGTTTGATATAACTTAGGTAGTCGCTCTTGAGCGTCTGCGCATGGCACGTGACAGAAAGAAAAATGATGCAGGCAAGACAACACAGAGTTACACGAGAACCCAGAAGATGCATGGATGATCCTCAAGAATAATTACTTTGTTTAGGTCGCTGATATGTTGACGAAGAGTTGGTGCTGGGATGCCACCACCATTTGACTGATTGTAATAGAATCAAGTGTGTTAGGTGCTGCCTAAAAACAGATCACGCCCTTTGACGAGCGCCGCGATTTTGCGATCCGCTATTGAACGCTTGTTCATCCAGAAGCCGCAATCGGGATGCACCCATGTGATTCGTCCCGGTCCAACAAATTTTGTCGCCGCTTCAATGCGATGTGCCACCTCTTCGGGAGATTCCACCGTGTTGACCTTCACATCAATCACGCCCAAGCCGATCCCGATGCGTGGATCTAGTTCGTCGCGGAAGAATCTGAG
>JACCTF010001062.1 GCA_013812565.1 Pyrinomonadaceae bacterium
CCCAAGATAGGGGTTCACTCCAGGTAGTTCCGGCGGCTTGCGTGGCCGCAAAGGTGGGACTTACGAAGGCGGCATCCGGGTGCCCGGCATCTTCCGTTTCCCTGGACATATCGCCCCAGGTAGCATCTCGGATGAAGCCGCAAGCACCATCGACATCTTCCCGACAGCGATAGCTGTAGCAGGCGTCAGCGATCCAACCATCGCTTCAAAGCTACCGCTTGACGGTAAAAACATCCTACCGCTGCTGATTGGACGTAACCAAAAGAGTCCACATCAACTGTTGCTTTTCTTCGACAGCATTTATTTGCATACGGCGCGTGCCGGAAAATGGAAACTCCATGTCGCCAGGTGGAACATCCCACGCTACACCGCAGCCTCAGCGCAGCAGAAGAGCGTTCTGATTGCTAACCCTGAGCTTTACGACATGACCACAGATGCGGGGGAAGGCTACGATTTGGCAGCAGATAAACAGGATGTCGTAATGAACATACAAGCGCAGATTGCGTCAGCGCTACGCTCTTTCCCTGCGGAGATTCAGGAAGCTAACGCAGCACTGCTGAAACTGGGCAAGCTGTGAAAAAGCAGTTCTGACAATAGACATCTTGGAGCAGTGATTAGACGAAGGTTGAGTGAGGTAGGTAGTCAATAGTGGACGCCATGAGTTGCTTTTCTACAAACTGCCGATTGAACGCTGCTGGTGATAAGTAACTCATGTTACGCAGCGAGATGAGTAAGGTCGTAGAATGATGAGCAGAAAGGAGCATTGATTACCGTGGATGAAGCCCTGCTCGATCTCTACACCGACTACCTCATCTCCTCGTTTAGTTATACGACAGCGACGGGGCTGTCGCAGTTGTTAGATCAATCTGTCAGCCATGACCAGATCACCCGCTTCCTCGCACAACGGCCACGTAATTCAGCCGACCTGTGGCACGTCGTCAAGCCAGTAGTGCGCCGTGTCGAGCGTGACGAGGGGGTGCTCATAGTTGATGACAGCATCGAGGAGAAGCCCTACACCGATGAGAATGATCTCATCTCGTGGCACTATGACCACAGCAAAGATCGGCTGCTCAAGGGCATCAACTTCTTGACTGCGCTCTACCAGGTCGGCGCGGTGTCACTACCGGTCGCCTTTGATCTGGTCACGAAGACTGAGATCGTGATTGACAAGAAGACCAATAAGCCGCGCCGCAAAAGCACGCTGACCAAGAACGAGCGCTACCGCGCGATGCTGAAGGCGTGTGTGCACAATCAGATCAAATTCCGCTACGTCTTGAACGATGCCTGGTAGTCGTCTTCAGACAACATGATGTTCGTCCGTCATGAGGTAGTATCAGAATGTGTGGAAATTAGAAAACAGCGTATCCTTGCTGGTGAACTATAAACCCAGTTTGCCGTCGGCGCATCAACGCCGACAGAAAGGATACGCTGTGACTACATCATACTCTAACCACCCTGACCCACACCTTGTTGCCTCTGCGGAAGAGGTTGATCCCTTAGAAGCCATTGCTCGACGTGCTGCCCAGCAGATGATCCAAGCTGCCTTAGAGCGCGAAGTTGAAGAGTATCTCGGACGCCACCGCTACGAACACACCGCGGCCGAAGCCGAGTTTCGCGGCTACCGTAATGGCATGGGACGAGAACGCTCCATAACGGGTGGCTTCGGCACGGTCACCGTTGCTGTGCCGAGAGTCTGCGATACACCACCGGAGCAAGAACCCTTCACTTCGCAGATCATCCGTCCGTACCAGAAGCGCTCACGCACCGTCGCCGAACTGTTTCCGAAACTGTTTGTCGAAGGACTCGCGACACGTGACTTTGAACCGGCCTTACGCGAGCTGATGGGTGCCCAAGCAGCGCTCTCACCGTCAACGATTTCGCGCCTCAACCAGAAATTCAAAGCTGAGTATGAGGCATGGCGACACTCATCACTCTCTGAGCACACGTTCGTTTACATCTGGGCTGACGGCATTCACCTCAAAGCCGGGATCAGCACAGAAAACGCCGCCATCCTCGTTGTGATCGGCGTGGATGCGGCAGGGACCAAGCATTTTCTGGCAATAGAAGAAGGTTATCGGGAGTCGAAAGAGAGTTGGTTAGAGGTGCTGCGCGGATTACATGCGCGTGGTATGAACCAACCGGCGCTCGCTGTGGCCGATGGCGCTTTGGGTTTCTGGGCCGCACTGCCGCAGGTGTGGTCACAGACCAAAGCCCAACGATGTTGGTTTCATAAAGCCGCGAACATCCTAGACAAACTGCCGCAACGGGAGAGAGCCGAAGCGGCCAAGCGAATCCGTGCCATCTATCTGGCGCCGTCACGTGCGGAAGCTGAGCGGCTGGCGCGCTTGTTGATCGGTGAGTGGCGCGCGGTGCATTACCAGCGAGCCGCCGATTGCTTATCGGTTGACTTGGTGGCGTGTCTGCAATTCTTCGACTATCCACAAGAACACTGGCGACACCTGCGGACGACGAACCCGATTGAATCCGTGTTTGCTTCAATCAGACTGAGAACGGACGCGGCAAAACGGTTGCGGACGGCACGCAGTGGCGTGCATCTGATCTTTCAGCTCTTGCAGCGGTATGAAAAGAGTTGGCTGCGTCTGAGCGCACCCGAACGATTGCGGGAAGTGGCGTTGCCGGGTGCGCTGCAAGCAGCCGCGCAGAAGCTCGGTGCCGCAGCATAGGTAAAGATTAAGGAGACACTCAGCAAGGATGCGCTAAAAAATATTTCCACAACTCTTGACACGACCTCCCGTAAGGGCGGAAAAGTACGGTACTTATTCGGAGCCAGAGGGTGTCGAAAGTGAGGTCAAAAGAGAATGAGGAATGAGG
>JACCTF010000007.1 GCA_013812565.1 Pyrinomonadaceae bacterium
TGTCTTAAAGCCTGGAAGCGCTGAGCCGTGGACTCCTTACCGGATCATTCAAGCTTTCATTGGGGCCGGTTGCCCGCGTGAAGCCTTCAGCTTCTATCCGGCGGATCATGCCGGGGGAAGCGAAATCCTGCGGCAGACGGGGCGCGGCATGGTCTTCGGCGACGTGGCTTCGACCGCGCCGTGGAAGGAAGACACGCGAGTGGAGGTTCACGGCCCAGGTTTCAGCAAGATCGTGATCGGCGAGGACCGGATAGATGAATGGGAAAAGTATTTAGACGTGATGGTCGCTTCGATCTTGGAGAACGGCGGGCGCTCGTGCGTCAACGCTTCGGGCGTGTGGGTGCCGCGGCGCGCGAATGAAATCGCTGAGGCGCTGGCAGATAGATTATCCAAAGTGGTTCCGCGTGATGCGGAGGACGAGCAGGCGCAACTAGCTCCGTTCGCTGATGCGAGCACGCCGGTACGCATCTCAGAGGGAATCGACCGGGCGCTCCTCGAGCCTGGAGCACAGGACATAACGGCTGCTCACCGACGAGGCGAACGAGCGGTGACATGGCAAGGCTGTTCGTATCTTCTGCCAACCATCATCCACTGCGAACGAAGTGATCATCCGCTGGCTAATCGCGAATTTCTCTTTCCCTTCGCCAGCGTCGTCGAAGTCAAGCAGCACGAACTCCCTGAATGTCTCGGCCCCAGCCTTGTCGTCACAGCGATAACTTCAGACCAGAGGTTGATTCGCAAACTTCTTTCGTCACCACATGTGGATCGCTTAAACCTCGGCGCAATTCCAACCAACCAAGTGAGCTGGGATCAACCGCATGAGGGGAACTTGTTTGAACATCTCTACTCGCGCAGAGCATTTCAGCGAGCGTACGAGGCCGCTGCTTGAATAGAAATGTTATGAAGATTCTTTCAATCACCGCTGGTGCCGCCGGTATGTACTGCGGCAGTTGTTTGAGGGATAACGCGCTGGCGGCAGAGTTGATGCGGCGCGGGCATGATGTAATGTTGCTGCCGCTCTATACGCCGACGCTGACGGATGAAACTAATGTTAGTCAGGAGAAAGTCTTTTTCGGAGGGATCAGCGTCTACCTGCAGCAGCACCTCGGGCTGTTTCGCAAGACTCCGTGGCTGCTCGACCGGCTGTGGGATTCTTCGGTCGCGCTGAAAGCAGCATCGAATCGGGGGGTTCAGACCGACCCGCGACTGCTCGGCGCGCTCACCGTCTCGATGCTTAAAGGCGAAGATGGACTCCAGAGCAAAGAAGTGCATAAGCTGCTTCACTGGCTGCGCGGCGAGACGCTTCCCGATGTCGTCAACCTTCCGAACTCGCTTCTTATTGGATTGGCCGAGCCGCTTCGAAAAGGGTTGAACCGTCCCGTCTGCTGTACGCTTCAGGGTGAAGACCTGTTTCTGCAAGGGTTGCCCGATCCGTACCGAGCGCAGGCTTTGGATTTGATCCGAGCTAACATCCGGTTTGTCGATACGTTCGTTGCCGTAAGTGTCTACTACGCCGATTTCATGGCCGACTATCTTGGGATACCCAGAGACAAAATCCGAACGGTTCCACTCGGCATCAACTTCGATGGTTATGAAGCCAAACCATCCGCTCAATCCGACGTTTTCACCATCGGGTATTTTGCGAGGATCGCTCCGGAGAAAGGACTCCATGTGCTGTGCGACGCATACCGACGACTGCGTGAGCGCGGCGACTTCCCCCCCGCGCGTCTGGAAGCGGCTGGCTATCTGGGCCAGGAACACAAAGAGTATTTCAACGGCATCGAGCGGCAGATGAAAGACTGGGGACTCGGCAGCGAGTTTCATTACCGAGGCACTTTAGACCGTGGAGAGAAGATCAAGTTTCTACAGAGTTTGGATGCGTTCTCTGTTCCCGCCACCTACGATGAACCGAAAGGAATGTCTCTTTTAGAGGCTCTGGCCGCGGGCGTGCCGGTGGTTCAACCCCGACGCGGCGCCTTCCCAGAGATTATTGAGAAAACGTCGGGCGGAATACTGGTTGAACCGGATTCGGCCGACCGTCTGGCGGAAGGTATCTTCTCGATCTGGAGCAACCCGTCTCTGGCGGAAGAACTCAGCCATCGAGGTTACGCCCGGGTGCGCGAAAGTTACAGCGTTGCGCGAATGGCTGACCGTACGCTTGAGGTCTACGCCCGGTTGACGGGCACCTTGCGGGAAGAGCAGAGCGCGAGCGCAGTAAGTGTTTAGAGTTTAATCTTTAGATCCTTGCAATCGCACAAGCACGCGCGAAGCGTGGACTCTATACTACCTTCACAGCTTCAGCGTTAAACCGACGGCAAACCGCGGGGCAGCTATTGCCCGCAACCGAGCGAGAAACGACGCGGACGTTTATTTCATGATGGGCTATGTTCACGCCCGGGACAGATTTTTCAAAAGCATTAATCTTGAAACCGAAGTTATAAGCGATTCGCAGAGGATTCTCGATTGCTGGAAGTTACTGACCTGACCAAAGAGTACGCGACTCCGCGAGGCTCGCTCCCCATCCTTTCAGGAGTATCTCTTACGCTCGCGCTCGGGGCGGCGGCTTCAATCATGGGACCATCGGGAAGCGGCAAGAGCACTT
>JACCTF010000071.1 GCA_013812565.1 Pyrinomonadaceae bacterium
CGTGCGTAAAAGACGAGTCGAGTTCAAACTGCTCGTCCTCGCCGTGACCTAAACGCATTCCTAAATCGAGCAGGGCCAGCACCAACCTGTGACTCGCCTTCGTATGAAGAAAACTCTCCAGGCGGCGGATATCGGCGGAGTGATGGATGCACAGGTAGCGAAACAGCATCATGCACATCTCAGGGCACGTCTGGATGAACTCCTTAAAGGCCGGTTCATCCATAATGCAGACCGTCACATCATTGAGCGTCTGCGCCCACGACTGGTCTTCGTACATCGTGCCGGCCAGCAACCCGCCGAACACATCACCAGGATGGTAGATGTGCAGAATCTTCTGCTGCCCATGCCGTGACAACACGTAAGCCTTAACTGCGCCCTCGTTAATCAGGAACAGTAGATGACGCGCCTCACCCGGTCTAAAAACAATCTCCCCTGTCCTAAAACTCTTAATCTTTGCAATGCGCAGTACTTTCTCTATCTCGGCTGTGTCCACGCCGGCAAACACGTGGAACCCCAGTACCTTCTTCCGATCAGTCATGATGAATTTGCTCTTGAAATATAGTGACCCTCACACATCCTGTCTGTCGTAATTCCGACACTCCGGTAAAAAATATTCTAGGCGTACGGGCGAATTCATGAAGCCCCAATCAGACAACCGGTGTCAGAAGTTCTGCTCTATCTCTAAGCCGGATCACCGTAAAGCAGTTTTGAGCGTGGTTGTGCTCATGCCCTGATGGCTGAGAGTTTTCATTGTTTACGCAGAAACTTGTGGAGGTGAAGGTGGAAACTAAACTCCTTCTAACATCCCGACCAGGGGAGCGATGCCGCACCGCCGACTTTCAAGGTGCCCTCATGCGCCTTCACGTTCTGGCGCACGTTCAACTCTTGATGAAAGCGCTGGCGATCTTTTGGCAATGCACCACGATGTGCCCGGCACTAGATGATTCGATCAGACCGCGCTTACGAAAACGGCTGATGATTTCGCTGACGAAAGTGCGCGAGATGCCGACCAGATGCGCTAATTCTTCATGCGTAATTACCGTTCGCAAGCTCACCGAATCTTCATCGCTCGACTGCTGTGCCGCGAGCAGAAGCAGAGCGCGCGCAAGCCGCTCCTCAGCACGGTGCAGCACGAAACCCTCTATTCGAGCGTATGCTGCGGCCAGCCGATGACAGTAATCGGACAGCACGCTGAGCAAAATCTCCGGCTGCCCGGCCAGGTGATTTTTCAGAGCGGCGAAGCTTATGACAGCGACCTCTGATTCTTCCACCGCCAGATAGACGTTTCGACGCTGCTCTGCGTCGCATACCGCCCACTCGCAGAAATTCGTCATCCCGAAGAGCGTCCCCTCGTGGTAATAGTCAATGATCACTTCACCGCCTTTCTCAGAGTAACGAGCGGCTTTGATCTTGCCCCGCCTCACGTAGTAGACACTGTCTGGCGGGTCACCAATGCCGCGTGCTGATTCTCCACGTGCGAGATGACGGACTGAAACGTGCTCGATACTCTTGGTTATTTCCGTTAGGTCTATTCTTTCGATGAGTGCTCTAGTCTCCTTTCATATCGCACATTATGTATCTTCGTCCGCCGGTAGTGCTGTAAGCTGCCTTACTTTTTTCAACACATTTTCAGTAGCCTGAAATACATAAGCGGATTGGAGTAGCTTTGATTAGATCAATCTTTTTGACGGCCATGGGTGATCTCGCCAAAACAGCAAACTCTGAGATAAGTTTTACAGAGCAGAAGCAAATGTCAGCCCCAAATAAAACAATCGCTAACCGCTTTTTCTGGGTGACGCTCCTGACTATGCATCTTTAATTTGCTTGCGAACTTTCCTGATAGTTGAGACAGCCCCGAAGATTAGCAGCGCAATGACGACCCCATAGACCCAGACTGGGACGTTCCGACCAACGATAATCAGATAGAGATAAGCTGAGATGAGGCAGAAACCGGCGGAGAGCGTCGGCAGGACGATTGACTTGCGCCGGCGATAATTACGCACGAGCCAGGCGACGGACGCGCTGAAGAACGGGATCGCGCCGACGTAAATCGCGCCGAAGATGATGGGATTGACATGGTACTGCTGTCCCAGGCCGAGAAACCATTCTTTGAGCGCGCCTAAATCCATCTCACTCCCATTACCTGTTGCCGCTTCGACTCTCACCGTATTCTTTTCTGCTCAACTACGTCTTACCCTGACACAAGTAGCGTACAGCACTCAACACTAAATCCTCAGTAACGCTCCTTACAGTCAACGTCGTCGG
>JACCTF010000099.1 GCA_013812565.1 Pyrinomonadaceae bacterium
GGTTCTCAGTGCCGCTCTGTTTGATGAGTTGATTATTAATCTCCCCCTGACGCTTCTGTTCCTGCTCATAAAGCCCCGCTCCATCAGCCCCATTGCGCTCGACGTTCTTCGCATACTCGATTGCTGCGGGGGCGGCAATAAAGCCGCCATAGACGCAACTGAGGAGCGAGTTAGCGCCGAGGCGGTTTGCGCCATGAACCGAATAATCACACTCACCTGCCGCAAGCAGACCGGGAATGTTTGTGCGTTGTTCGAAGTCTACCCAGAGACCGCCCATCGAATAATGCACACCGGGGAAGATGCGCATCGGCACATGACGCGGATCGTCTCCGACGAACATCTCGTAGATCTCAAGAATCGCGCCCAGTTTGCGGTCGAGCGTCGCCGCCGGGATGTGTGTTAGATCGAGATAAACCTGGTTCTCGCCGCCCACGCCATGACCGTCAAGGCACATTTGGAAAATCTCGCGCGTTGCAATGTCACGCGGCACAAGGTTGCCGTAGGCCGGATATTTCTCTTCGAGGAAGTACCAGCGTTCGCTTTCAGGGATTGAGGAAGATGAGCGGGTATCACGCTGCTGGCGCGGAACCCATACGCGCCCGCCCTCACCGCGCGCCGATTCGCTCATCAAACGCAGTTTGTCTTCACCGGGAATAGAAGTCGGATGAACCTGTATGAACTCGCCGTTGGCATACTTCGCTCCTTGTTGGTAACAGGCTGAGACGGCGCTCCCCGTGCATGTCATCGAGTTGGTTGACTTACCGAAGACAAGGCCCGGCCCACCCGTCGCCATGATTACCGCATCAGCCGGGAAAGCTTTCACTTCGAGCGAATGACGATCCATCGCCACCAGCCCACGACAAACGCCGTGATCATCAAGCACAAGCGAGAGCATCTCCCAACCTTCATACTTCTTTACTTTGCCGTCGGTTTCGCTGCGACGCACCTGTTCGTCGAGCGCGTAGAGAAGTTGCTGTCCGGTGGATGCGCCGGCGAAAGCCGTCCGGTGATGCTTCGTGCCGCCGAAGCGACGGAAGTCTAAAAGTCCCTCTTTCGTGCGTGAGAAGGGGACGCCCATGCGGTCGAAAAGGTAGATGACCGATGGGGCCATGTCACACATCGCTTTAGCGGGCGGTTGGTTGGCGAGAAAGTCTCCGCCGTAAACCGTGTCGTCGAAGTGTTCCGCTGTGGAATCGCCTTCGCCCTTCGTGTTGACCGCGCCGTTGATGCCGCCTTGCGCACAGACCGAGTGCGAACGCTTCACGGGAATTACCGAGAAGATGTCGACCGAGTGGCCCGCCTCAGCGATCTTCATCGCCGCCGCCAGCCCTGCCAGACCGCCGCCAACGATGGCGATCTTTATACCGTTTTTTCCTGTCACTGTTGCCATAAGTTTTTATTGGAGGAAATCAGGAGTCAGAATAAAGCCGACTTCCTTGTTCTGACTCCTGCATCAAAGTATCTGTCCGGTTAATCCGCCTTCCCAGATAAAAGCGAATAGAGAATTCAATCCGACTGCAAGCAATGCGACGCCTCCGGCAAGGCAAGCGTAACCGACGTAGCGTTGCGCACGCGCACCGATCACGACTCCCCAGTCAACGAGAAACAGCCACAGCCCATGTGACAAGTGCCAGACGGTCGATGTAATGCCAACTACATAGAGAGCAACGACCCACGGTATCTGCATCTCGCGCTGAACAATCTGAAAAGCTTTGTCGGGATTGTGCGCGACCGCTTCCATGTTCAATCCGGGGATAAGTCCGAAGCGGAAGTTAAGAATGTGGAAGAAGATGAAGAAGAAGAGGAAGACGCCCGTGAAGCGCTGCACTGTGTAGAGAGTATTGCGCGCAAAAGGATAGCTGACATTATTCGGGCGCGCTTCCCACGCTATCTTCAAGCCGTACACGCCGTGAAAAACAAGCGGCAAAAAGATGCCGAAAATCTCCAGCAGGAGCACGTAAGGAATCTCTTGTAGAGTTTGCACCGATTCATTGTAAGCATCGGCTCCGGCCACGGCCTTCGAGTTGGTGTAGAAATGTTCCAGCAGAAAAACGCCGAGCGGAAGGATGCCAGACAACTGAAACAACTTGCGCAGGATAAAGGTTCGATTGAGACTGACAGCCATAAAGGAAACTGTGCTCCTTAAACAAAAGACTGATTATAGAATCAAATTATGCGGACAGTGTTTTGCACAAGTCACGCTGAAAAATCAAGCTCGCGTCAAGAAGACTGCGACAATAATCAAACAACCAACCCGCTACGGGTCACAACCGCCCCGCGCCATGTACTGTCTGCACGCGGACAGTGTAACGCTCCGGTGTATATAAGATAAAATGAAAAATATTGCTCCATCTGTTCAGTAATGCTTATATTTAACGTGATGCAAATCGAAAGCCTCAAAATTCTATGTGATCTAGTCGAAACGCAAAGCTTTTCACAGGCTGCGGAGCGCAACTTTGTGACGCAGTCAGCGGTCAGCCAGCAGGTGCGCAATCTCGAAGAGCGATTCAAGCATCGTCTGCTAGATCGTGTGCGGGGCCGCCGCGAAGTGCGCTTAACCGAAGCGGGCAAAGCTTTCTACGAAGAGAGTCGCAACGTGTTGGCTGCTTACGCGCAGTTGGAAGACCGTCTACAT